>NZ_JAVKBY010000087.1:0-141130 GCF_040222985.1 Coleofasciculus sp. F4-SAH-05 | reverse complement strand
AATGTTTATTCCGTAACATGGAATTAGATCTTCATGAGTTTTGATGGTTTTTTGGTCTTCTTCCTTGTCCACTTTCCCTCCAGGTCTTCCAAGTCTTACCTCCATTATACCGTCAATGTAAAAAACCTACCCTTGTGAGGGGGGGTAGGGGGACTTTAACGGTAGCAGGGTGTGTTAATACAGCCGTTACCCCTGTAAGCGATCAGTTGGCAGATCCGCAAAGATGCTGTTAAATTTATTATTTCCCCGACCGTGACCGCTAAAACCGTTGTTTATGATAGTTTTAACGATGCTAACCAAGAACTCGAACAGTCTAGAAGAAACTCAAGGGATTGGCGTCCTAGAGAAGATTACATTAGCTGTGAAAAAATGGGCAAATACCCTTCCCTCAGATCAGCGAAAGCATATTATGTCCCTTTGTTATTTAATGTGTGCGACTTCACCAGAAATACAAGCTGAATTGACGGGTTTTTTAGATGATTATGTAGCTGATAGTTTGGTGGAGGAGATTTTGCAAGATCGAATCCGCCTTCAGCTAGTCACCAAGTATTTGCGAAAATTCTGTATTGAAAAAGAACTCAATCCTTTGGTGTTAAACAGCTATATCGAACAATTTTGTATTCATTCAGCACAAACGTTACAAAAAGAACCCGAACTCTATTTAGAGTTTGTGCTGCGACTGATTCACAGTCCAGAAGAACGTCATAATCTTTTCAATTATATTTTGGGCTGTGAAGTGATCAAAATGATATTTCAGATGAGCTGGCTACAACACGAGCGATTGTATCAGCTTCAGAAAAATCAAGAAAGTTTTATCCGGAGTTATATTAAGCCTATCCAATATTCTCATCGAATTAATGGAATTGTTGTACCAAAAAATGAAAAGGTATTTTTTGCTAAGCGCGATTACTATATCAAGCAGCCCAATATTTATGAAAAGAAACTTATTGAATTAGTTTCATCTACTTTTACCCATCAAATAATCCTAAATTTAGGATTTTCAATAAGCTGTAATCTAGATTTTTTGACGTTTGACTATGACTATATCTATAGTAATGAGGAACCTGAGTGTATATTTTATGCCACTGTTTAACGGTTTATGACTGCCAAAAATCCTTTGATGACCAGCAAGCTAAGAGTAGCGATAATGATTACGGCTATAAGTAACCCTAGCAAAAGCAAGACCAGAAAAAACCAATCCGTCTGTTTTTCAGGTTGAGGACTATCCCAATACGTTTCCAGCAGTTCGATATTTTTAGCATTTGCTTTCCAGGTTGCATCAGCAATATCGCCCACGATGGGTACAGAACCAATGACTGTATCCAAAAGAATATTAATAACCATTTGTCCTAATAGCGATCGCGGGATACCGATCCGTGCTGCTTCGAGTACGATATAGGTAGAGAACGCTGTTCCTAAAAAATCACCTGCCCCCGGTAACAAACCTAACACAGGATCTAGACCGAAACGCCATGGTGTTCCCGGAATGGGAATGGCATTGTCGAGCAAATGGCTCAACCGACGCAGACGCTGGAGAGTAGACGTTTTGGAATTATGGGTCATTGGATTTTGGATTCGGATATCTCAGATATTGCTTTTAACTCAGGTTTCTCAATTGATCGCTCTTTAGCCGCTTGCATTGCCTCTCCTACTGTAAGATTAAGTTGATCTCCTAATAAAAGTACCAGAGATGTCATGTATAACCAAAGCTGTAAAACAATCACTGCCCCCAAAGCGCCATAAATTTTGTGATAATTGCTGAAATTCGACGCCACGTAATTCCGAAACACACCAGATACAATCGCCCATAATACGGCAGCTAAAACGGCTCCAGGTATAATCGGGTTTCCCTGACGCCAGTGGCTGATGCCAAAGCGGTAGATAATTGCAAAGACGATGGAAACTAAGCTTAAGGCAATGAGCCAACTTAAAAGCCGTAAGAGGGTCAACAAGATGACAACAATACTTTTATATTCCACCAAGTTGACCGCCCAGTTACTAATAAACAAGATAAATGAGGCGATGAATAGGAGTAAAACACTGCCTAGAGTCAAACCCATAGCAATTAACTTAGCTTTCCAAAAAGGTCGAGTTTTTTCTGAGGAAATTTGATTAATTTGGTCAAGGGCATTCATCGCCGCATTCAGCGCCCCAGATGACACCCAAATTGCCATAATGAAGCTTAAGGAAAATAAACCCCGATTGTCTGTGAGGTTAATTCCCTCGGCAAAATTACGCATCAGTTCCATCGCCTGCTCTGGCGCTACTTCACCGAGTTGATCGGCTGGATTCGTCCAAGGGAAAAATTGTTTGAATAACTCAATCACGGTGAAAATCACCAAAATTGCGGGAAACAGGGCTAACATGGCGTTATATGCCATCTGAGAAGACAAACTCAAGAGCCTATGTTTTAAGGCACGACTGACGGTGATTCTCAGGGTTGCCAGATTCAGATACCGAAAAAAATGTAAGAAACGGAGTAGACGGGGACGTAGCATAAAGAATGGGTGGGCTAGCAGTATCGTTCACCCTTACTGTGCCAAATTTTTAGACCCTTAAATATAAACAGGAGTCAGTCTAGGGATCTACACAACTCCCTATTTGTCCAGAAACCCCTACAGGAGCAGTCTGCGATGAGCAACGATGTCAGACAATGGTTAGCCGAAATCAAGGAACTGAAACAGCAACTCGCCGATAGTATTCGCGATCGCGATGCTGCCAATGAATCTGCGGCTAACTGGCGTCGCCTCTACAATACTGAAGCCCAGCAACGCCGCACTGAAGCCCGACTCGCCCAACAACAGCTCGACGCCCTCACACTTGAAGTTCAGCAACTGCAACAGGAGAAGGCTCAATTAAAAGCTCAAGATCCCGACGCCACCTCTGCTATTGAACAGGAGGTGGCAAAACTGCAAACCATAGAACAGTTGCAACAAAAACTGATCGAGGTGATGATGGAGCGCGATCGCCTCATCAATGCCTTAAAAATTGAGCAAGCCAATCACGCCCAAACCCGCAACAGCTTAACCGCTGTCATTGGCGATACAATTGACCAGTTGACCAAGCAACGTGGCACGGCAGAAAAATGAGGGATTCATCATTCAGAATTCTCGGCTGATTTATGAAAAAGGTAACAATTTTGTAATCAGATCCCCCCCTCCAGATAGAGGCATGATCAGGTCTCTGGATAGAATAGCGAAAAATATCGAGAGCATCCCTCTCATCCTTAAGGAGTATTTTTCACCAGAACTTGCTTCTGTGAAGAAACCTTGAATGTATAGTATAGCTCCTTGGTATAATTTACATTTCGGCTCATTTAATGAGATAATAGAATCGTGAGGTAAAGAACGGAAAAAAACTTGAAAATAAAGGGGGAACTTATGCAACATAAGATTCTAGCAATGATAACCTTACTCACTCCCCTAGTGTTCGCTAGCTCCGTCAAAGCTGAAAATCCACTTCATGTGCAACAGTTATTATCCACTGGAGCCTGTGCAAACTGCGATCTATCGGGAGCTAATCTCAAAGGTGCCCATCTGATTGGCGCTGACTTGAGAGAGGCAAATCTGCAAGGTGCAAACCTAAGCCACGCGAACCTTGAAGGTGCTGATCTACGCGAGGCAAATTTGGCAGGGGCGAATTTGACAGGCGCGTTTGTCACCAACGCGGATATGAAAGAAGCGAATTTAAACCGGGTTGATTTTACAGAAGCCACGATTTACGATGCCAACGTCTATGGCGCATCAATGCAGGATATGACCATCAGTAATGCTGACATATTCTACACAGGCATCGGTGTAGGGGGTGAAGGAGCAGAAGACGTCGTTCCAGATTGGTATTAGCTTATCCGGCGAGAAGCCCCACGCTCTAATCTTCGATTGAGCGTGGGATTCTTCGCCAGTCTATTATTGACAACTTGCTTTTCACCAGCTGCTATTAACGGATGGATAAATTGTTTTTGTGTTTCATCTACAAAGCTGTAAAAGCTGGTAACTTGACAGCAAAAACTCAACTCCATAACTAAAGTTTCTCTTGCGATAAGCAAGAAGTGGGGCTGGGCGTATTCCCCACTATAAAATGCTGGAAGCGTCGTTCTTGCAACGGCGACAAAGGAAGCCTACAACCGTCGTAGGGTCGGTGTAGGAGGACGTCACTCAACTGACTCCTTTCCTGCTCTGAAATAGCAGGGTAAGCAAAGGTAATCAAACAAGAGGAGGTTACCTTTACTTTAATTTTTTCCTTTATTAATTTTCTCTTTAGTCCGCGTAGGCGGACTTTGTTTGTGTAGCAGCGATTTTAATCGCCGTGACGTGAAACTAAAATCTCTCCCCCAGCTACCCGCATACCATTAGCAAAGTCCCAAGCCGACTGAGCGCGTTTACCAGCTAGCTTAACTTCGCGCAGTAGCAACAATCCTTCACCTGTTTGAATAATCAGTCCAAGTCCCTTAATAATACTCACCACTTCTCCGGGACGCCCAGAGGCTTCTCGTACAGACAACCATTGTTGCTCCGGAATCTTTAAATCTGTAGGTAACTGGGGAAAGTAAGCCTCTCCCAGAGGAGCAGTTGCCAGGATTTTCAGGGATTGATCCCGAAATGAGGCGACACAATTCGGTATAAATCCTTTGATCTGATTGTGTATTTCTATGGCAGATCGTGACCAATCGACAGCATAATCTGATTTTTGAATCAGGGGCGCATACGTCGCTTGGGAATTATTCTGGGCGATGGGTTGCACATCCCCTTTGTTTAACTTCAGCAGCGTTTCGATTAACAAATCCGCCCCCAAATCCGACAGTCTTACAGCTAACTGATGGGCATCGTCTAATAGCCCAATGGGTGTGTGAGCCTTCAGTAACATGGGTCCCGTGTCCATCCCAGCATCCATCAGCATGGTAGTGATGCCAGTTTCAGGTTCACCCTGATACAAACACCACTGGATTGGCGCGGCTCCCCGGTATTTCGGCAACAGTGAACCATGGACATTCACACAGCCGAGTCTGGGCATATCGAGAATTTCTTGAGACAGAATCTGTCCATAAGCAACAACGACAAATACATCTGCCTCAGCTTGTTTGAGTTGGCTCAGGGTTTCTGCATGCTTTTTCACCCGTTTGGGTTGCCAGACTTGCAGTTGATGAGTTAGCGCCAAGGTTTTTATGGGTGAAGGAGATAGTTTATTTCCCCGCCCTCGACGTTTATCGGGTTGAGTTACCACACCCAGAACATTAAATTCTGAATGGTTGATTAAGCGTTCTAAAGTAGGTACGGCGAATTGAGGCGTACCGAAGAAAATAACGTTCATCTTATACTTTCAGTCAAAAACTGATGAATGACAAATGACGAATGACAAATGACGAATGACCAATGACGAATAACAATTTTACTCGACAGCAATTTCAATTCGGCGATTGCGTTGCTGATTCGCATCGGTATCATTTGCCACAAGGGGACGAGTTTCACCATAACCGACAACTAACCAGCGGTAGTCATCCCCAAAAGCGCGAGCGAAATACTGCTCCACAGCTTTGGCACGACGAAATGACAATTCGCGATTATCCTCAGGTTCACCCTGGCTATCTGTATGAGCGGCGATGCGGATGGTACTTGACGGATAGTTACGTAAATCTGCAATAATTTTGTCTAAAATCAAGCCGGCTTCTGGACGCAGTAGGCTGTTGTTGCCCTCAAATAAAACATCACTTGGTAACGTCACCTTCAAGGTTTGGCTAGAACCGAATGAGTCCGATGAAGCTGCTATTACAGTAGCATTCGGATTATTCCCATTGGATGTTGCCTCTTCAGGGGGAGGTTGAACGCCTTCTAGTTGCAGCGCGATCGCTTGCAATCGGGCTTCTAAGGATTCATTGGGGCGACTACTGCCCAGTTGGGCTTCTAAGGTGGCAAGTCCCTCACTCAATGATCGCAGTTGACCTTGCAGTTGGGTAAGCTGGGCTTGCACCTGTTGTCTCTGTACAGGAGTAAGTTGAGGTGGCGAACCTGTCGGTTCTGGTATCGATGTTGGGGTAGTATGGGGAGAAACGACTGGCATCTGCCCTTCAAAATGGCTTACCATTTTGAGGAAAAAGGGTTTTTCTGGGTTGGTTCTGGGATAGAACGTGGCAAGGACAATGCCCAAAATTAGGGCTACGCCGCCACTGACGCCCAATAATAGCACTCGGAATATAAAAACGAGAAACCAAGGGCGTTGAGACCTCAAAGAGGCAGAAGTCGTTTTATCTGCTGAATGAGCGGATTGAATCACCGATTTTCCTGAATTTTATTCAGACCCTAGAAGAATAACACCAATACACCCATTAATTCGATCATGCCACTTGCCAGAAGTTTATCACCACCTCTAACTAGACAACGGGGAGATGAGGGAGATGAGGGAGATGAGGGAGATGAGGGAGATGAGGGAGATGAGGGAGATGAGGGAGATGAGGGAGATGAGGGAGATGAGGGAGATGAGGGAGATGAGGGAGATGAGGGAGATGAGGGACTTGCAAGCAGTCAAAATATGCTGGGAGACGTGTCAAGAGAGGATTATTTAAGTCAAGTAATGGACGTGTAATTAATGCGGACATCAACGGAAGTATCCAAATTATCCGCAAGTATCTTCCAGAGGCGTTTACCGCCCTTGGTAGTAGTGAGCTGTGCCGTGCAGCCAATACGGGTCAATCCAGTTTGAAAGACTGAACCCATAAGTTTCTATAAGTTCAGTCTACACGGTTCCTTAGCTTGATATACATAGACTAAAGAACACTGCCATAGTTCCCAAAACGTTGCTCCTCACACAAGACGCACCGTTTAGCAACCTCACCTATATCGATGTTCAAAATAATAGTCCGCTTATTCAGATGGTTTTATTCACAACCATACCTCTTACTGTTCGCTCCTTGGCTACTGATGACCTATAACGTATCTGCCCAAGCTCAACAGGTTCATACCCCTGAACCCGCCCATTTCCCTATAGAAACCGACCCCCCATCGGTGTCTTCTGCTCCAGCGAATCTCGACGTGACTGAAGAAACTGCTCCCGATATGATTGAGACCGTAGAGCAGATTGATCCTCTCGATAGTCCTCATCCCATCCCTTGGAATTGGGTGTTGACGACCCAAGCGGAACTAGCGGCGAGTGACACCTTTGGTTTACGCTACTACCGCAGCCAATCATTGATTTCTCCAGACGGTCAATACGCCGCCTATAGCCGCATTTCCATGCAAGGGCAACCTGAATTCTATCGCAGCCGGGTTACCAGTGTGATGTTCCTAGAAGATTTGCAGACCGGAGATTTGCAAACGCTTACGGCGTCATCTCCCTTATCTGATAATCCTTTAGTCAGTAATGAAGATGCTGATATGCCAGGAACATTCGCTATTTTGATCCCCGTGTCTTGGTCTCCGTCTAGCGATCGCCTTTTAGCACGACAGTTTGAAGGTCTGTTCAGTACATCCTTTGCTTCAGATTATGCAGTGATTTGGGATCGCCAGAAAAATCGCACGTATACCGTCGCCCCTGAGCCAATTGACTATACCCATGCTGTGTTATTGGGGTGGAGTCAAACCTATCCCGATCAGGTTCTGTTTCGTGTCGGTGAACTTGGTGATGATCGTTGGCCCGTGTTGTCAGTGAATTTCCAAGGTGAAACCACCCTCGCCTTTGACGATGAACCGATTGTGTACGGTCAAGTGGTTAACCAGGTTTGGACGGGACCTCAAGCACGTTGGTAAAGAGAAAAGAACGTTGATGATAATGCCTCAGTCAACATAGAACAGGCTGGGCTTCAAGTTTTTCAAGAAGTCGGGGCCCTAGCAGACCCACATAAACGGACGGGGAGCGCGTGTAAGACCTCATCTGGGGCAGTGCGCGGTGAGCCGTCAACCCACCGAGAGTACGTGCAGTTAACACTGTTCGACGCTTTTAGGAATCACCGTCCTTGTAGGGCGGTGAGGATGTCAACTGTTCCATAACCATCTGAATCCATGGGTCGTATTTGGTATTTTGTCCAAACGGTATTGGGGATTATTTTCCGCCATCCAGTCCTCGGTACAAGTATTATCCCTGTTTTACCGGATGGACAAATTGTACTGATTCGGCGTCGTGATAACGGAAAATGGGGATTACCTGGAGGGATGGTGGATTGGGGTCAAGACATTCCCACAACCGTGCGGCGGGAGTTGGCAGAAGAAACGGGACTAGAGTTGCTGGCAATTCGCCGATTGGTGGGAATCTACTCAGCCGCCGATCGCGATCCCAGAGTTCATTCGGTTTGTGTTGTCGTCGAAGCGGAGGTTCAGGGAACAATGCAGATAAACGATGTGTGGGAAATTACGGCAGTTCAAGCCTTTGAACGTTCAGCGATCCCGATGGGCAACCTGAGTCACGATCATGGGCGACAGTTGCAGGACTATTTTGACGGTAAAACCACTGTTGCCTAAATGTTCATGAAAAATTATTGGACGCTTCTATTCTTCAGGTATCCCGCTATCCCTCCCCAGCTTAGGACGCGGCGACTCGCTTCGCTAAGGTTGAAGCTGAGGACTCGCAGCGAATCTTATTGAATTTCGAGTGAAAAGATGTAGACTGCTACTTTAAATATTGAGTTTTGAAACACCCGGCAACTAGGATGAATTTAACCTTACGGAATTCCCGAATTAAGCTACCTTTGGGACAAGTTTTTTGGCGCGAAGTGGGACAAGGACCCACTCTTATATTTTTACACGGGTCTTGGAGCGATAGTAGTCAGTGGCTACCCCTAATTGAGTACCTCCATCAAGATTATCATTGCTTTGCCCTTGACTTATTAGGATTTGGTGACTCCCAAACGCCGCAACTGCACTACTCAATTCAGGTTGAGGTTGAGTGTTTGTTCCACTTTATCGAGGCGTTACACCTTCCCGAAGTTTACCTGGTTGGTCATTCCTTAGGCGCTTGGATTGCTGCTAGTTATACGTTGCATCACCCGGAACAGGTTCAGGGATTAGTGTTATTAGCGCCTGAAGGCATTCGAGACGATGGAGACTGGAAAACTTGGCAGTGGCGGAAGTGGTTAGTCGGGCGTCCTCCCCTTGCCTATACTATCCTGCGATCGCTCTTACCTCTAGCGCGGCTTTTTGGGCGTCACAAAGATATTGAGAGAGCGTTAAAACAGCGACAACAATTGCTGCAATCCCCAACAGCTTGTCAATTGTTGTTCCGACGACGGCGGGTGGAAATTCAAGGGGAATTATTACACGAACATCTACCCAAGTTAGACATCCCTACGCTGATTCTTCAAGGAAAACAAGACTCACTTGAAGTGATTGATCACGCTCAAGCGTATGCCAACCATAGCCCTAATACTAAATTACAGATGATTGACCAAGCCGGAAACGACATAGCGGAAACCGTACCGGGAATTGTCGCTCAGCATATTGATTATTTTGTTAAATATCAGTAGAAGGGTAGGAGAGTAGGAAGTTAATGCTCCCTTCCCCCTAACTATGGGTATGATAGACGCACTTGCCCAGCCGGACATGGTATCATTCATCATACCAAATCCGGGTTAGCTACCCCCGCTATAACCCAGTCCGCGCAGGCGGACGCAAGTTTGTATAGCAGCGATTTCAATCGCCATGACAAAAAAGGTTTTTCAAGCGGATTTGGTATCATTCATCATTTCATACAATGTCAATTGCTCCCTGGCGAGTTCCCCTATCTCGCGCCCTTCATCGCAACCGCAGCTTACCCTATGCTCGCTACTTTCAACTAGCAACTGTTTGTCCAGATGGGTATCCGGCTAATCGCACCGTTGTGTTTAGGGGCTTTTTCGATAACTACTTAAAAATTATCACCGATTCGCGCAGCCAGAAAGTTAATCAAATTAATCCTAATCCTGAGGCAGAAATTTGCTGGTATTTTCCTAAGACTCGCGAACAATTTCGGTTAAGGGGTCAGCTTATTCTAGTGGGAGAAGATTATCCCGAATTGACCTTAAAAAATGAGCGTCAAACAACCTGGCAAAGGCTTTCTGATGCAGCGCGTGTGCAATTTGCTTGGTCGAATCCGGGTGAACCTAGAGTAGAAAGTGATCCGGCGTTTTCCCAACCGCCACCTGATCCGGAGCAACCATTGCCCAATTTCTGCCTCCTATTGCTCGAACCGATACAGGTGGATCACCTGGAATTGCGCGGTGATCCGCAAAACCGATCGCGTTATACTCAAGAGTGCGATCGCCAATGGATCAAACAAGCAATAAATCCCTGAATTTTCCTTGAGGCTAATCATCTGAGGTTCTGGATTCAATCTGATTATTCCTTAGCCTCAAACGTGACTTTATCATAGACATCCTGGATAGATATGTCAAAATGAATCGAAGCTAAAGAAAAAATACTGCTTTGATCATAGTATTCTGAAAATATCCATTTATTTTCATCAGCTTTAGCATAGTGTTGGAGATGAACCTTGTATTGGTCGATGAGTAGATATTCTCGAAAACTTGGTATCGTGCGATAAGCCGAAAATTTTTGATCACAATCATAGCTGCGGGTAGATTCCGATAAAACTTCAGCAATCATAAGCGGATTTGTGATAGTATCTCTGCGTCCCACTTCAAACAACAACTCACCTGAAACAACCATGACATCTGGATACGTATGAATTCGCTTTTGAGGAATCCATAGCCGCTGATCAGCGACGAAAACATCGTATGTTTTGCCTTTTAAAGCAAAGTTCAACGCGGCATAAAGATTACCCGCTATACGATTGTGATTGGGTGTTCCACCTGTCACGGGAATAATTTCTCCATCTATATAGTCGTGGCGATACTCGGAAGCTACTTCTAACTCTAGATATTCTTCGGGCGAATAGTAGCGTTTTTCCTGGGCTTGCATAGATATAATTGTGAATACAACCTTATTTTGGTTTAAATTCGCTTAATTCCCAATACTCAAAAGCTCATTCCTCCTCAGTCGATTCCTCCGCACTACGCTCTAACCAGGTGATTAAATCGTCCCGATTTGAGAAATCCAGCAACGCCTCTGCTAAATCCTCTAACTGGGGGATGGATAACTGTTGAATTTGCGCCTGTAATAAAGGTTCAACGACACCAATTCGCCGACGCAGCAGACGCTGAATTAGCATCAATTCTCCTTCCTTTCTGCCTTCCTGTCTACCTTGTTGCAGTCCTTGTTGTAGCCCTTCCTCCATCCAACTTGTGACAATTTGCATAACCACCTCACGCTCTTGTAACTCGAATCTAGCAATCTCTGTTTGAAAAATCTCTTGTTCTTGGGGATTCAGGCGCAGATATGTATCAACAAACCCAGAAATTAACTGCATCCGTGCGGGGTCAAGTCTTAAGGTTGCTAATAGGCGCAAGCATTCTGATTTTACCCTGGGACGGTCTTCTGGGGCTATATTCATCTTAGCCATGAGCGCACTGGCGACGGGATTTTGTTGTTCGAGAAAATCTCGCCAGTTGAGAGGATTAAGCTGAATGACAGCGTAGTTGAAATTCAGAACCACTTTGTCGGGAAACTCGACGCGATGAAAGTTGGGTTGGGGAGTGCGAGGGGTATCGTAGGAAAAAATAGCGACGGGATAGACAGGTAATCCATGTTTCTCGTATAGACGAGCGAAATAGCGGAACATCCGCTGACTAAAATTGGTTTGAGGATGCGCCTGGTTTTCGACGTGAATCAGAAAGAATGAATCTTGTTCCCTTTGAGGTTACACCAAATCTTGGGTAAGCTAGCATAGCTGTGCGAAAAAAATTGTATAGACGTGTCGTTTGCTCAAAAATGGTTATGGATCAGGGAGTTGGCTGCTGTTGTGCGATCGCGCATCTACTAACTGACCTTTTGGTTATATCATAATTAACCTTCGTTTTCACGGTATGTGGCACAAATAAAGTATGTTTTGTGTGGAAGAGTGGGAGATGGTGTAGGGGCGGGTTTCACTACTATCTTGTCGGTTGCACCCTTTCTTTCACTAAACCCGCCCCGATGCAAGTGTCTAGGTTTCCCGTGAAAAGTCAGCACAATTAACCCAAGTCCTTCAATTGACTCAAGTCTGATTGGGGCATTAGGCTAGACGTAGCCGGATGCTAGAAACAGGTAGATAAGTCTAGAGATTAGTAACAGTTAGCACAGAGGGAGTAAAAACCGCGATCGCGTTTTGGTTCAACGGCATTGGTTCACTTTAAAACACGAGGAGATGTTGATTAATGAGTGAGTATATTTTAGCACAAATTTAAGCCATCCAACAATAATTCTACTCAATTGGAAAACTGGGAATTAATTGATCAATCTCTTCCATGAGTTCCATGGTTTCCTTGATAGCAACCACGACTTTTTGATAGTGCAACAGTTCATCAAAGGATAAGGTACGTTTGGCTTTCTTGCGGTCTTTCAGCCATTTGCTTAAGACTTGATAACCACCAATCTTAAATTCCCACACATCGGGAGCGATGCCTTCAAAATAGCGGGTTTTGTTGATGTAAACTCGCTGTTCTTTGGGTTTGTAGGTGACTTCGGTAACAGCATTGTCACCATCGCCGCCTATTTTGGTAATTAGGTTGTTGAGTTTATTAGATTTCATCAGGTGCAGATCGACTAATTCTTGACCTTTTGCCCCTAAGTCTTTGAAGAGTTTATCGTTGCTGGTTAAGGGGACACGGGGAAAGTCGATTTTGAGGAATTCGGCATAGCGTTGGCGATAAGTGGGGCTGTGGAAGATGGCGTAGATGTAGTAAAAGATGGCTTCTGGAGTGGGGATGTAGCCAAGTTTTTCTCTAATGGCGGCAATGAAGTCTGAAGATAGATTAGGGGATTTTTCAACAAATAAATTACCTTGTTGATTAGTAGTATCAGGATAGAGGTAGAGAGGAAAATTATGGTTAGATTCTTTCGTGATATTGGATATTAAGCAATCATTAGGAACTAAATCTGACACAAAAAAATGATTATACTCTAAATTTGATATTTGACGAGAACAGACCAAACAAAAATTATTCTTCTTAAAAAGATGCCGCTTTAGAGCTGGACGAATTCGATCCATGATTAAGCTAGAGTAGAACATGGGTCTATTATCAAAAGGGCGATATGCACATAAATCTAAATCTTCTAAGTAATCTTTTTGTTTTGAAAGTTCCTGGGATGCAGATTTGTAATCCCATGAACCAAGATGATGTTTACTTGAGTAAATTGGGTCATCAAGAATTGAAATCTTAACTAGCTCATCAATTCTATGCTTTAAAGCATTTGCATCAAAATCAATTGCATAGTGATCACGATGGCTTTTGAATCCATAAACGTGAACTGGCATTATTTTTGTAATTTTCCAGCCTGAATTATATTCAGTGAGTAAATCAGTGTTTTGAGGGCAGAATAAGTAAAACGGCGATTGAGGAAAGATTTCTGTCCATTCAACCGTGGTGACATCATGCTCCTGAAGATAACGATATTTATCTTCCCGTGAACCCCAGAGATCAGCATGATAAATCTTAGTCATAGATAACTTCACTCCGTTTTCCATTCACTTTCGGGAATGTCGGCACCAATCATAATATTGCGTAGTGTGCCGAGTGGCAAATCACGCCCCTTGTGATAAGGTACAATCACTTGAAGCTGGCGATCAAGATTTCTCCATTTGCGATGACTACCCTTTTGAGAAATCAATTCAAATCCATAACGCTTCAGAATGCGCTCAACTTCATCTGCATTCAGGCGACGGTTGCGAGTCATCCAACCGAAACCTCCCGCAAAATGGCTCCTGATTTTAACTCTATGGGATCAGGTTCAAGATAGAGTGCGATCGCGTCACGAATACTCTCTAAGGCTTCGGCTTCGGTTTCTCCCGCCGAAACACAACCAGGTAATTCTGGACACCAAACTGCCCAATCTCCCGTTTCTGCATCGATTTCAAGCACAACACGCCATTTCATCAGGGTTTCTCCTAGGGATATTTCACCATAATAGCTACTGCTACTCCTTGTTGGATATCAAACACATTTTTATCGGGTGAACCATCGGGAGCCACTTCTTTTTTCTTACTATTACCATGTAAATCTATAAAGTAAATCTCGTCAAATGTCTTCTCTAAACTCTGGCGCATTCCCCGAAACGTGGGATTATCTAAATAGCCATGATTCGTAATCAATGCCAGAATCCCGGAACCTGTGCGATCAATTCGCCATTGCCCAAACCGAATAAATTTTACATAATCATCTTGCAAATACTTAGGATTATTTTCACCTAATGGCAAACCATCCACATAGTAATAATCGTGAACCAATCCAGCAATCCACTCACTTTTATTAGCGGAATGTCCAGAATAGGGTGGATTTCCTAACACCACCATTACAGGCACGTCTCGCTTCACCGTCGCGGCTTCATTGGCTTCCTGCGCCACAAATTGACCAAATAAAATCTCTGACTTTTTCAGTGCCTCATCCAGTGTATTGGTTAAATAAATCCCTAATCGCTGTTTCCCCTTAAATTGATACCCCAATTCTTGCAGTGCTAGCCCTAGCTTAAGGTGAGCAATTGCATAAGGTGCCATCAATAACTCAAAGCCAAACAAGCGATTCAACAAGTTATCTTCCACATAGCTATCCCACTGGTTCGCCATGCCAATGTCTTCCAGATTGCGATAAATATGCTTAATTACCTCATACAAAAACGTACCCGTACCCGTTGCCGGATCAAGAATTTGTACTCTCGGCTTCTGGGTTTTCGGATCTTTGGTATTATCGGCTAAACCTAACGGCAAATTAAACCGCTCTTTGAGAATCGCATCAACGGAACGGACAATAAACGACACCACAGGTTCCGGTGTATAATACACCCCCCGACTATTTCGCAAGGCTTTATTATACGCTGCCAGAAATGTCTCGTAAAAATGCACAACCGGATCATCTTGGCGAGTGCGCTGCCCAAATTTTTCCAGAATACTACCCATATCCACTTGAGCCAGCAATTGCACCAGATCATCAATTGCCCAATCAATCTGACTGACGGCATCAGTTTCCACAATCGTATTAAATAACCGCTTTAAAAATGGATTCGTTGCCGGAATATAGGTGCCAGCCGTGCGACGGGTAAACCCCTCACACCCTGGATTTTGGGCATGACCCACTCGTGCCGCAAATAACCCATAAGATATCGTCTGAGCATACATATCGGCAAAGTCAGGATCGGTTAATTGGGGGAGTAATACTTCACTAAATCCCTGCTTTAATTGATGTAATTCTCCCTGATTTTCCTCCTGGCTCAAAGCCGTTAGAGTTGCCAACCGAATTGCCTTAGTTAACCTTGCCATTTGTTGGGCTAAGTTTTCAGGATTGCTGATAATCTCCCCGGTATAGTTGAGAAACTGCTCCAACAGGGCGGCAATCTTTTCCGTAGAGACGCGCCATGGCGCGTCTCTACAATTGTCGTTAATATCGGCTAATACCTGCTTCAGTCGGCGCTTCCCATTGACATACCAGCGAAACTCTAGATAGTTGGTTAACACCAAATTGGGGAACGATTCGAGATAGCGCTGCAATTGCTCTGTTTTTTCAATGGAATTGAGATCTAATCCAACATCTTTAGCTTCCACATAACCCACCAGCAAGTCTCGCCGCTTTACCGTAAAATCGGGAATCCCGGCTTTGTTGCCTTTTTCTTCGATAACGGCATCAATTCCATTAGCCGGATCATCCAGTAAGGCTTTTAAGGCGGGGTAATGGCTGCGTTCACTTCCTTTTTGTCGATTTTTTTGGATGGATTTCAGATAAGACTCAAAGGAGACAGAGGGCATGGTACTTTAATGTTAGTATGATGGGTAAAATTTTGTATAGATGCGCTAGGGTAAGTCTTTCATACATCGTAGATTATGTAGAGACGCAGCAGGCTAAGTCTATCATCAGTGACATGAAGCAAGTTACAGTTTATCTCAACCACGGAAAACACTGTACCGGAAGCTCGGATAACGGCAGAACCACCACCGAGAACCATATCTTGTATCCCGGTGATATGTGTATTGTTGATCCTGCCCATTCAAACAAACACAAATACAGAGGTAGAATTGGCAGACTCGATGGAACCCAACGCAAAGGAATTCCCCGACTTTGTTTCACCGACAAAAAAGGCGGGTATGGTTACATTAATCCCGTTGATCTCTCTCCTCTCCCCGCCAATCTCCCCGCCATAACCAGCATCAAATCATCGTCCCAAAAACCACATCCCACCTTTCCGGTAGACTTACCGCCAAAAGTTCCCGGCGATAAAGACAGTCTACAACGCGCCATCTGTCTCCTGGGAAATCGCACTAAATCAGAACTGAAACAGAAACAGCAAACCGAATTAAGAGAACTGATTGGCACCTATCCCAACCCCCAGAGAGCCGCCGACTGGAAGAAAGGATTAAAGCAAGTGGTTAAACAGTCGGATTGAGAGAGATGAGGATAGTATTATTGGGTACTTAACAAGCTATTTTGTTTCGCTAACCCCATCTAAATCAAAGATTCTAGATAGGGACTGCGCTCAACTTTCGTTCAAAACTTAATCTCAATGCCCTGAAATCCCCTGTAGACGGCAACTACACCCAATAATTACGGTTCTGCCCACTGATAAAGTTCATCATACAGAGGTAAAGTGTGAGTAGAAAGTACATAAAAATTTACAAATAAGGGTAAATCGTTTACCCCTTCAGCTAATCATAAACCGCTCGGCAAAGGAAACCAACCATGTTTGAACATTTTACAGACAGAGCTATCAAATCCATTATGCTCGCCCAGGAGGAAGCCCGTCGCTTGGGACATAACCTTGTGGGAACTGAACAAATTCTCTTGGGGTTGCTGCGAGAAGGAACCAGTGTGGCGGCGATTGTCCTGAAAGATATGGATGTCACCCTAGAATCAACCCGGAAGGTGGTTGAAAAAATTATTGGTCGCGGTTCAGGCTTCGTTCCAGCGGAAATTCCCTTCACTCCCAAAGCCAAACGCCTGTTTGAGCAATCCTTTAAAGAAGCTCGACAACTGGGGCATAATTATATTGGTCCAGAGCATTTGTTACTCGCCATTCTGCAAGACAGCGACAGCGTTGCGGGTAAAGTGTTGCAAAGTTTAGGTGTCAACCCCTTCACCGCCCGCACTAAGCTGATTCAAGCCATTGGTGAAGTGGCGGCGGCTGCAACCGCTAGAGGACCCGGTACTTCAATGATGGGTCGCACATCAAAGTCTGCGACTCTGGAAGAATTTGGCAGGAATCTCACCCAGTTAGCCGCAGAGGGTAAGTTAGACCCTGTGGTGGGTCGTGTCAAGGAAATCGAACGGATTATTCAGATTTTAGGACGCCGAACCAAGAATAATCCCGTATTATTGGGAGAACCGGGCGTTGGCAAAACCGCGATCGCAGAAGGATTGGCGCAACGGATTTCCGATAGTCAGGTGCCAGAACTGTTGGAAAATAAGCAGGTGATCAGCCTGGATATCGGCTCACTGATTTCCGGGACTCGTTTCCGGGGTGATTTCGAGGAACGCATCAAGCAGATTATGCAGGAAGTGCGTGAATCGGGGAATATTATCCTGGTGATTGACGAACTTCATACCTTAGTCGGTGCTGGGGCGATAGAAGGCGGATTAGATGCGGCGAATATCCTCAAACCGGCTTTATCGCGAGGCGAACTCCAGTGTGTCGGGGCGACGACGTTGGATGAATATCGCAAGCATATTGAGCGTGACGCCGCCTTAGAACGCCGTTTCCAACCAATTATGGTGGGTGAACCCTCGGTTGAGGAAACCATTGAAATTTTGCAGGGGTTGCGGGATGCTTATGAGCAGCATCACCGGGTAGAAATCTCTGATCATGCGTTAGATGCAGCGGCGAAACTGTCAGATCGTTATATCAGCGATCGCTTCTTACCGGATAAAGCCATTGACCTAATAGACGAAGCCGGAAGTCGGGTGCATCTGATTCATTGTCAGCCCTCTCCAGCCACGCGAGACATCAAGCGTCAAATGCGTCAGGTGACCAAAGAAAAAGAAGAAGCCGTTCGTCTCCAGGACTTTGAGAAAGCCGCCCAATTGCGCGATCGCGAACATGAACTGGAAACTCAGCTTCAGGCGATTCTGCAAGAGGAAACCGATGAAGATAGCCCAATGCAGACACCTCTGGTGAATGAGGAAGATATTGCCCACATTGTCTCCTCTTGGACAGGTGTACCCGTCAACAAGCTAACCGAATCCGAATCAGCCCTGCTGCTACATATAGAAGATACCTTGCACCAACGCTTAATTGGTCAAGAAGAAGCCGTTACAGCCGTCTCCAAAGCGATTCGGCGGGCGCGGGTGGGGTTAAAAGACCCGAATCGACCCATTGCTAGCTTTATCTTCTCTGGACCCACGGGAGTGGGTAAGACGGAACTGGCGAAAGCATTAGCGGCTTATTTCTTCGGGTCAGAAGAGGCGATGATTCGCTTGGATATGTCCGAATACATGGACCCACACACCGTCTCTAAGCTAATCGGTTCGCCTCCCGGATTTGTTGGCTACGACGAAGGCGGTCAACTCACAGAAGCCGTCCGGCGTCAACCTTACACGGTACTCCTATTTGACGAAATCGAAAAAGCCCACCCCGATGTCTTCAATAGCCTCTTACAACTGTTGGATGATGGTCGGTTGACGGATGCTAAGGGTCGTACCGTAGACTTCAAGAACACTCTGATTATCATGACCTCGAACATCGGTTCGCGGGTAATTGAAAAAGGTGGCGGTGGTTTCGGATTTGAAGATTCAGACAATCTGGCTGAGTCCCAATACAACCGGATTCGCAGCCGAGTGAACGATGAACTCAAGAACTATTTCCGTCCAGAGTTCCTCAATCGCCTTGACGATATTATCGTCTTCCGTCAGTTAAACCGAGATGAGATTAAGCAAATTACGGATCTCCTGTTGGTGGAAGTGTCAACGCGCTTAATGGAACAAGGAATTATCCTAGAAGTGACCGAACGGTTCAAAGAGCGTTTAGTCGAAGAAGGGTATGATCCCAGTTACGGGGCGCGACCGTTACGTCGGACGATTATGCGGCTATTAGAAGATAGTTTAGCCGAAGCGATGTTAGCGAGTCAGATCCTTGAAGGAGAAACCGCTGTGGTTGATGTGAATGAGAAGGGTGAAGTGACGGTGATACCCGGTGAATCGCCAGCGCGATTGCTACAACCGGTTGGTTAGAATTTAGCAACCTCTTTCAGATGTAGCATGTAATTTGTTCTAGACGTAGCATGCTACGTCTTTTTTTTACGACCAAAACCACCGAATTAGCCACATCACCAAAGCCGCAACAAAGGCGACTGTTGATACCAACTTGCAGTCAAAGAGGTAATCTGTCATGCTGAGCGAAAGGCACTGTAGCGAAGCATCTGGACTGATTCTGACGCTCGTTCCTGGCGATAGCTTCGCTCTCATAAGACATAAGACGAATGACAAATGATACTACTCATCCCCCTATAATTGAGTAAAATCAAGAGCAACGTAGCCAAAATGAGTGCAACAAATAGCGCTAAAAAAATAAAATTCGGCACAGATGGCTGGCGGGGAATCATCGCTGATGATTTTACATTTGCCAATGTCTGTAAGGTAACTCGTGCGATCGCACGTTATCTGGATACAGCCTACGGCAAAGACCGCCCGGTATTAGTCGCTTATGATACTCGCTTCCTGGCTGATGAGTTTGCCCGCACTGCAGCTGAGGTTTTGGCAGACTTGGGCTGGACGGTGAAAATTGTCAACCGGGATTGTCCGACGCCAGTGATTGCCTATCAAGCGCGTCAACTCAACTCAGCCGGGGCGCTGATGTTTACAGCCTCCCATAACCCCGCTGCCTATTGCGGGATTAAATATATTCCGGATTATGCCGGTCCTGCTACCCCGGAAATTACGGATACCATCGTTGCCAATATTGCTGGGGCAGATGATGCCATGCCCAGTGGTAAGTCGGGTGATAAAATTTCTACCTTTGATCCAAAACCGGATTATTTACAGTTTATTTACACGCTACTAGATGTAGAACGGATTCGGCGGGCGCAACTTAACGTAAAATACGATGCCCTCTATTCCACCTCTCGCGGTTATTTAGATGATGTCCTAGAATACTGTGGCTGTCAGACTGAGGCATTCAACACCACCCGTGATGTCTTATTTGGTGGCGGAATGCCTGAACCGAAAGGCGAGTATCTGGTGGGGTTAAGAGAAGCCGTGACGCGAGATAATGCGGATTTAGGTCTAGCCACCGATGGGGATAGCGATCGCTTTGGTATCGTAGATGAGCAGGGGACTGTGTTAACGCCCAATACGGTGCTATTGTTACTGGCACGTCACCTGATTAAGAACAAAGGTAAAAAAGGTGCGATCGTCCGTACTGTTGCCACAACTCACCTATTGGACAACTTTGCCCTGAAAAATGGTCTAGAAACTTACGAGACAGCCGTCGGGTTTAAATACATCGGTCAGAAAATGCGGGAAACCGAGGTGCTGATTGGGGGTGAAGAATCTGGGGGATTGAGCATTATTGGGCATATTCCCGAAAAAGATGGTATTTTAGCCAATATGCTGGTGGCTGAAGCCATTGCCTACGAAGGTAAACCCCTAAGTCAGTTAGTCGAAGAAGCGATCAAAGAAGCCGATGGTCCAGTTTACAACCAGCGCCTGGACTTGCATTTAAACGAGGCTCACAAAGCCGCCGTTTTAGACACTTGCACCAAAAATCCCCCTAAAGAAGTGGCTGGGATTAAGGTTAAAGAAGTCGGGCGCAAAGACGGGATTAAACTCTATTTATCAGAAGGAAGTTGGGTGCTACTACGTCCCTCCGGTACAGAACCTTTGATGCGGGTGTATATGGAAGCGGATTCTCCTGAAAAGCAAAGTCAAATTGCTGAGGCGATGAAGCAGATGATTCAGCAGATGGAACCGACAACGGTATAACTAGGGGCTGCTGGATAACGTTTGTAGAGACGTTGCATGCAACGTCTCTACACAGTGGGCGGTAGAAAGATATTCAATGCGCGAGTTTTAATCCCTGATAGGGATTCAGGGGAATTCCCCGTTAGAAGCGGTCAAACAGAGCCTAAATACACTATACTGCATCCACTGCCCCGAAGAATTGAGCATGAAAGCCTTAACTAATCTACTCACATCTCTAATTGTCGCCGCGTGGATTGCTGCAATTGCTATCCTATCGGTACAAAATGCCACACTCGTCTCCCTAAGATTTCTCAACGTTGAATCTATTAAACTCCCTGTGGGAATTGTTTTGGCGTTGAGTGTGGGAATAGGATTGATTGTTGGGGCAATTATTCCGTGGGTATGGCAGATAGAAAGCAGAAGGCAGCAATAGTGGATTAGGGATGTGAAGGAATAGAGGAGCGGGGTGAGGGGTTTGACCCCTGAGAAAGCCAGCAGTATCCTCGAAGGGTTAGGCTTGAGACCCATTATTTCCGGTCATCCATCTTTCTATGATCCAGACGCTACAGGTTCGGCTTGATAGCGAATCCCGGCTTGCTTCAGACGTCGCAACACCTCAGCCAAGCGATCGCACTCCGCAATCAAACTTACCCGCACATAGCCTTCACCGCCGACACCAAAGGCATTTCCTGGCGTTACCACCACACCCGTTTGCTGGAGAACATCCAGAGCGAAATCCGTTGAATTTTGACCCGGTGGACAAGGAACCCACAAATACATCGTCGCCTTTGACTTGGGAATCCGCCACCCCAATTCAGCTAACCCTTGAATCAAAAAATCTCGGCGGCGACAGTAACGTTCTTGCACCTGATACACATAACTATCGGGTAAGTCTAATGCCGTTTCTGCGGCGGTTTGTAATACGGCAAAAATCCCGTAATCTAAATTCGTTTTTAAGGTTCGTAATCCTTGAATAATATGGCGATTTCCGACAACAAATCCAACCCGCCACCCTGCCATATTATAGGTTTTTGATAAGGTATGAAATTCTACGCCAATCTCCTTCGCACCCGGAATTTCTAATAAACTCGTGGGTTTATAGCCATCAAATGCTAGTTCGGCGTAACATAAATCATGCACCAACAGAATTGAGTAACGACGGGCAAAAGCCACAATTTCTTCAAAAAACTCACGGGGAGCCGTCGCTGTTGTTGGATTATTCGGATAGTTAAAATAGAGAATCTTTGCCCGTTGCGCCACATCCTCAGGAATAGCGGCTAAATCAATCAGCCAATCATTTTCCGGCTTAAGGATCATGCTATGAATTTCAGCCCCAGCAATCAAGGGACCTCGGAAATGAGCCGGATACGCCGGACTCGGAACTAAGACTAAATCCCCAGGATTGACATAAGCTAGAGCAAGGTGAGTCAATCCTTCTTTAGAACCCAACAGGGGTAGGGCTTCGCTATCGGGATCGAGAGTAACTTGATAGCGGCGGTGATACCAACTGGTAATCCCATGGCGAAAATTTGCCGTTCCTTCAAACGGGGGATAGCCGTGATTAATCGGATAATTCAGGGCGTTGATGGCTGCTTCAATCACTGGTGCAGGTGCTGAACCGTCAGGATTCCCCATGCCTAAATCAATTAAATCCAACCCTTGCTCACGGGCACGGGCTTTGAGTTCATCCAAACGAGCAAACACATAGGGGGGCAAGGCACTTAAGCGCTTGGCTGGGGTAATCCAATCTAAGTTCATTTAAAAATGCAGCGTTCCTAAACTAGAAAATTATATCGGTATTGCCGGAAAATCGCTGAAGTCGGTGGGAAAAATTAAAGTCGGGCAGTGGGGAGCATTATTTGTCATTCGTCATTTGTCATTTGTCATTTGTCATTCGTCATTCGTCATTCGTCATTCGTCATTCGTCATTCGTCATTCGTCATTCGTCATTCGTCATTCGTCATTTGTCATTCGTCATTCGTCATTTGTCATTCGTCATTTGTCCAAAAATTATCGCATTGGATCAGGGCGGGTTTTGTTGATAGATTATTGGTGGGTATCCTAATTAAATCCCTAAACCCGCCCCTACCATCCGGACTGGTTTTGTTGATAGATTATAGTCAGCCATGTTTCTTATATAGCAACCGCCATGGCTGTTAGGACACATCATTTATGTAGAGACCAAACATGGACGGTCTCTACAATGGTGCCGAACGTCCTAATCGATGTGTCTATTGCTATACAATACGTCTTGGCTTTATCGCTGTCAGAGCATCGACAGACTTAGCCCGATACTGTTTCACAATGTACGTTGTGCAACCCGGAGCTGATCATTTCTGGAAAAACTTAATATATTTTTAATCTTCTGTATCGTTTATCGCTGTGGATAAAACGGGACTGCAATTTTTTTCCACCAATGTTGTTGTCGAAACCATCGCTGCCATAAGTTGTTCAGGTGTCACATCAAACGGTAATCTGTGGATATCCGATTGCGGCTGACAAGCAATATCTGCCCCCTGGCGCAACTGTGCCAACGTGATGTTCCCTAACCCCAAATCATCAAGAGTTTGGGGTAAACCGATTTCGCGATAAAACTTTAATAACTGTTGTCGTGCAGATGCGGCAAGTTGATTCCCCTGTACCATTTCTTCTAAGCGCAATTGCACCAGAATCCCATAAGCGACTTTCTCCCCATGTAAAGCGCTGTGAGAACCAGGAAGATGGGTTAAACCATTATGCACCGCATGAGCCGCTACAGTACGACATTGCGCCCCACCTAAACCACCAATCACACCCGCCAGCAAAACTGAAGCATCAACCACCTCTCGCCAAACCTCGCTCCCTGGCGTTTTTAGAGCGTCTGCTGACTTTTGAAACAGGATATCCCGTAACACCCTCGCCTGTTGCACCGCCGCAATAATTAAGGTTTGAGCCGAATCCCCACTACTCACGGATGCCTCATACCATTTTGCTAAGGCGTCTCCAATTCCGGCGACTAAGGTACGTTGGGGGGCAGTTTCAATCAAGCTATAATCCAGAATCAGCAAATCTGGACAACGATTCAGACTTACATCGTACAGGAAAGCCCCTTCATTTGAGTAAATATTAGAAAGTGCTGTCCAAGCGGCACAAGTAGCGGCAGAGGTGGGAATGGTTACAACTCGAAGGTGACAGTGATGGGCTAAGAGTTTAGCGGTGTCTAAGGCTTTGCCACCTCCCACACCAATAATTAAGTCGGCTTGATGGCAGGTTGCTGCTTCTTTGAGGGATGCCAGGGAGACTTCACTGCAATCCGGACGATAAGACGCCGTAGCACAGTTTAACGACGGCTGTTTTAAAATCGGCTGTAGCTGCGGTGATAACGTCGCCAAGGTATGATTACCGCCAACAATCAGCGGACGATGACCCAAAGACGCGATCGCATCTCCAGATTGTGCTAATGCCTGGATACCGCGCAACACCCGCGCTGGGGCAACTGTGAGCGACAGCAATGAGGGAGGAGCAGGGTTAGTCATTTTTAGCAGAGGATTCAGCTAATTGAATTTTTATCTTACCTCATCTCCCCTATCTCCCCTACCCACTTGGTTTCAAGACTTCCCGTGAAAGCTCCATAATAAATCTGTCTTTCTTTTTACTGTCCCAACTGCTGCCTCAAGTCGCGAATTGCTGCGCTGGTATTGCGTTGATAGGCAATTTCTAAACATCGCGCTACTATCTCTGATAGGTTCACATCCGGGAAATATTGACTTGGCGATGCCATGCCATATTCATCGCCCTGAAGTTGGTAAATCAACAGTTGTTGGTTCCGAAATAACCAGACTTCTGGCACTTGATAGGGGAGATAATCGTTTACATCTGAATAACTGGTGATGTCAATTTCTAACACCAAATCCGGCGGTGGATCGTTGCGCCAATCAATTCGTTCCTTACCCGAAACTGCTTGCCAATGATCAATGTAAAAACAATAATCCGGCTCAATCCCACTTTCTTCTGGCAGTTGCATCGTTACTGGCGTAAACGAATCATACTCGCACCCTGTCGAATCAAGGAGCACCTTAATAATGTCCGCAATCAGACTGACATCTCTGCCGTGTTTAGGCAAGGGCGACATAAGCAACACTTCTGATGAACGATATTTGAGTCGAGGAATGGAATCATCTCCCCGCTGCTCACACAACGTTTGATACTCCTGCCAGGTAGCAGGCGATCGCACTACAGTTCCGGCTGAAAGATAAAGTTTTTCGGGCGAAACGACAGTAATCATATCTTCATCCCCATATCCTTTCCTTAACTAATCATTCTACTTCCCCTCCTCCCAGAGCAATGGCAAAACCCCTCACCCAGCCAATAGCTACCTGCCCACCGCCTTTTGTTACTACAACTATCCCTTAGCCAAAATCGCCCAAAGCCTCACGGTGAGGTAGTGCAAGATTTTTTGGCTGGGGGAACTTCAGTCTAAGGCTAAGGTTCCCTACTACAAGCTATAGCACTACGCCGGGTAAACGGGACAAATTGCTAGTTATCCAAATTGCCAAATTGCCAATTCTCTACCTACTTTTAACTTGGCATTGTCACCAAATGTGAACGTTTTTTGCGGATGCGGTTGATCCTTCATCGTGCAAACAACTTGGCGAATTCGATACCTTGGCGCAACGTTATGGGATACTTGTACAGTAAAACCATCAGAACGATAGATGGTAATATCGCCTACACCAGATGAGTGATAGCCAAAAGATCGAAGCAGTAATGCGAGTTCCTCATGTTCCGATACAGTCAATTCAAGATGAACGTCTGATATGTCCTCAAATAAAGACGTTTCGGACGTATCTAAGGTTTTCAGATACGCCGCACGATCAAAGCAACCCCCAGGGGTAAGTTTGATGTTTTTATACTCTAAATAATCCTGATCAAATTCCATTAACCACGCAGCGAAGGCTTCTCTCTCTGATGGGTTGAGTGTCAAGTAATGAAACCAGGGAACTTTGCCAGATTCGGTTTGACGAACTTGCAAATCAGAAAACGTTTCTTTGGCACCTAAGGCTTTTAGTTTTTCCGCTACACTATCAATTTGTCCGGCTTGTTGAGTATTGAACCCCATACCCGAAAACCCTTCCTTCAATCCTTCAGCTCCCCCTGGAGGAAAAAGTTCAAGATAGGCATAGTTTCCCCTAAGATAAATTCCTGACCAAGTTTCTGTTTCTGTTTCTACGGTATCTCTGGATACTGTACAAAATGATTGGTTAATGAACTCGGATTGGGCGATTGATTCTAGGGTATCTCTGTCGAGCGTCACATATAAATGGTTAAATTCTATTCCCATGTTCATAGTAGGGGAACCTTAGCCCCTAATTTTATAAGTTTTCTGGGTGTAAGGTTAATCCACCGAATTAGGTGAGCCGTCTTTTTGCCAAGAAATCACCCTGACGTCGTAAAGGGTTTCGATCCAAACCTTAGCACCACAGATGGGATTATCCGGACGATAAACTACACGGCATCCTCCCGGTATTTCCACCTCATGACCATAGACATTCCTATTGCCGGTTTTGTCTCCCTGGTCTTTTGCCCCAGTCCCCGGTGTTCCGCGCCACTTCTTTACCGTAATCACCGGCTGGCGTAAGTCGTTCTTTTTATTGGAGCGAATTCTCTGGGTATTAACGTGAATAATCGTTTTCGCCGGCTTTCGGGGATTGCGCCAACGAGGCTGCGGACCTCTTTGACCGGGCTTAATCATCGGTTTGCCGTTAAATAGAGGCATTAACCACATCTTCCCGGTCTTGTAAGCCCCTTCGACTCGACCAGCAATCAGCAGGACTCTCAGTCGAGCTGTAGAGATATTTAAAAGTTGAGCCGCTTGAGTTGTACCAACAATCATGTTATTTATAATGATACCGTAATAGTTTTTACACTATGCACACTATAACAAAGTGACGGTCAATGTGTCCCTATTATAACTCAACCCCAGCTAAATAAACTTTCCCGGTGGGATTGCGATCGCAATAGCAAAAGTTGAGTCAAGAAAAATGTATAGCGCTACGTGAAGCGGGAATAGGGAATGGTTTCAAGCCTCTGTTGAGGTAAAATTCGGCGCTGTTGTCGGCGAAAATCCTAAGATGCAAGAGTGTCTAGGCTATGATTTTTTCCAGACTATTGAAGTATTGTTTGACACATTAGGAGGTCTTTTCTTAGATTACTTAAAAACCCTGTATTCCTTTCCCCTATTGACTATTGCCCATTGCCCATTGCCTTTTTACCAGGTTCCTGTGTTCGCGACCCAAATAAAAACGCTATCTGTTTCTGGCAATAGTCAGCAAAGCAGTCCGATTATGACAAATGACAAATGACCAATGACCAATGACCAATGACCAATGAATTAACTGTGAGACTTGCCAGGAATTGACCAGCGCTTGATCCGACCAATGGTAACGGGCATATTCAGCACCACATCTAGGGTAAACCGGAACACCCGGCGCGATCGCCGACCGTTTTCGGGGTCAAAGAAGATCAGTAATACATCCCAGCAATCGCTGTTAATCCGGCAGTAGGGGCTTTTCTTCACCTCAATCGTGTCCAGTTGACGAAAAGAGGCGATCGCTTCGGCAAAGACAGAGGCGGATTGGAAGATGTTGGTGGCGGCGAAATTCAGGGCGCGATCGCGTGAGGTTTGTCCCAGGTTCCGCAAGTCGTGGTAGACGCGATTCAGGAAGGCGCTTAGGGCTTCCTGGATTAGGGGTTCTTGGTCGGGGTCAAATCGGTTACTAATGGCGGCTAGGGCAGCGTTTACTAGGGCGTTGACCGTCCAACCATACATCCCACGCACGTTATTTACGGTGACAACAGGGATGACTTCCCCAGAAAAGAGTTCCACAGTGCGGGTGGTGCGGCGAGCGGGTAGACTGATCCGCTCCACAAAGCCATCGCTGGTTTCTGGCTCCAGTTGCCCTGCTAACATTTGCAGGAACATTTCATAAATATCGTCAGCAAAGGGTCCTTTGGGTTCTAAAACATAGATGGTGTTTTGATCCAGGTTGAGTGTCCAGATTAGGGAGCGCCGTTCGTCGGGGTAGCGATCTAGGTGTTCCAGCATTTGGCGCGGATCGTAGGGATCTGGCGGTACCATGATGCCGTCAACTTCGGCAGGCGCCATCAGTTGCTTGAATGTATCGCGGCGGGCATCATCGCCAAAGTCGTAGCCGAGGGTGCCAAGGGCGTAAACGTTACCGGAAAAGGCGGTGCTGGCTTCAACGGTGGCGGGGTTGGCTGGTGCAGCATCGGAGTCAGCCGCCGCGATAACCGAGGCTTCTGTGGGTGTAGCGGGTTGTACGGCGGGGCTGGTGGCAGTAATGCTGGCGGGGGTGGGCATGGCATAGCCGGGGCGTTGGGTGCGGGTTACTTGGTCGCCAGCAAAGGAAATCGTGACCGAGGGTTGACCAAATAGCACCTTCATCGCACCAGGGATATTCACAAAGCCGCGTAAACAGCGATCTGGTTCTTCGACAACATCGGGGTTACAGGGAATGGCGGTGTTGAGGAGTGCCATGCGGACGGCTTCCGCATCGACGGGTTTGCCTTCTTGCAGTTGCAAACTCATCAGCAGGGCGGAAATGCCAGTCATCACCGGAGCTGACATACTGGTTCCCGTCAAGCGCACGGGCTTATCTGTGTAGGGTTGCGCTCCTAGAATATCTTCTCCGGGGGCGAGGATGCCTTCTTCTGCGTTGTTGCCGCCCCAGTTGCTAAAGTGGCAGGGCGTACCATCGACTTTTGCAGCTCCCACGGCTAGGGTTCCTGGTAGTACGGCAGGCATACACCAACATTCGCCTAAGTTATTTCCCGTCGGCGAGACAATCAAGACATTGTTATCCTGGCACTTTTTAACGGCTTGCACGAGCAGCTCTTCCCCTTCTCCAGTTTGGGTGGGGCGACAAAAACCGCAGTGAATAATATTTGCCCCTAACTCCAAGGCAAACTCTAAAGCCCGCGTCATATTCAGGGGTGATAGCATTTCGCTATAGCCACTCAATTCAATGCCATTGTCTGGTTTGAGTACCGCATCGTGAGGCATATTAATAATTCGGCAACGAGGAGCCAAGCCAAAAACAGGGCTATGTTCTTGACCGACGATAACGCTAGTAACATGGCAAGCATGGTCGTTGAGTTCCACGCGATTTCGAGTTTCTGGGATGGCAGCTTCGAGGGCTTCTTGTTTCGCCTTGCCTTTCAGCCCTTGGTCTCGGATTTCTCGGAAGGTGGTGTAGTCTTCTTGGGGAATGGCTTCGGCGGGTTCGTGCCAATAAGGGAAGGCTTTGGACACTTCTGCCCCTTGCAAACAAGACAAGGTATAGTCTGGTTCGCCATCAATGACTACAATAGTGATGCGCGGATCGCCCAGGGTTTGGTTGTGGAGTTCAGCCAGTCCGGGGATGCGATTATCAAGGTCATGGGGGTGGAGTGCCAAGGGTATTGGGGTGGCAGAACTCTCAACGTCACTGGCTGAAACCGCCGCCGACTCACTTTCTCCTTCAGCGACACTCAATGAATCTGGAGTCTCAGATATCGGATCTGCAGTCGTCAAATCAGCAGACTTAGCCCCAGTATCTTCTACTTGCACCGAGGTATTTTCAGGATTTTCCCCAACCTCAGCTGAGGTAATTTCTGCCACTAACCCAACTGACTCAAGCTGATTTCCGAATACTTCTGTTTCACCAGGTTCAGTCTGTGTCGATTGAGTTGAGGCACGAAACCCAACATCCGCTGACTCCGGTTCTGCCTCAGTGCTATCCAAATCAACCTCACTGACAAGGTCCGCGACTTCTGTAGAGTCCGAGATCTCTACCTCACTTGACTCCAACCCACTTGCTTCAACGTCTCGATTGGGTAGAGATCCGACTATAAATTCTCCGACAACCGATTCTTCTACATAGTCTAGACCGACTGCCCGACCAAAAGTATCGCTATCCCCAGCTCCCAACGCAGAGGGAGCAAGGGCCATGTTTGTGGCGACCAAGTAAAAATTTTGCTGTAATACCCCAATATGCTTTAGCAGTAATCCATAGCCGATCGCACGATATTTACGAAATAGCCGACCGAACCGTGCTGTAATGACGAGTAAAACTTGGGGATCGATCTTGAGCTTCAGATTTAAGACCTCGTAATAACCCGATGTAGCGAAGACATCATCTTTTGATTTAGCTGAATCAATAATCTGCTCTATCTGGTGATTGAGCGGATCGTAATGATATATCCCTGGGTTCAAACCTTGACAGTGTCGTACGACCGGATACACTTCAAGTTCATACATTGCCCCTCCCCCTGGATAAGGGCGACGACTTAACTCGCCATAGTCAATATCTGCTCCGAACTCACGTAATATTTCTCGCGAAAATTCACCAAACCACTCCTCTACAGAAAGCAATTCTTTGATGCGGGCAGTGCGATACAGAAATTCTCCGAGCTGCTCGATCCCAATCGGATGATTATCGTCATATTCTCGCACCGATTGCCGCGTTTCGATCGCTTCGGTAAGCGTCCCATCGTTAGACGTTAATGCCCCCATGTTGGGACGCGGTAGTGGGATAATCCGATCGCTCATGGGTGGCTTGACGACTGGAAAATCTGACCAATGGTCAAGGTCATAATCGACGATTGGGTAGTCATGGCGACCCAAACGACTGCGACTGTGAAACAGTAGATTATGGAAGTCCCAAAGCTGAAGTGAAGGCGGTTCAGGCATAACGGTTAGAAATCCCGTTGCCCACAATAGGCTAAGAAACTGATATGCGGTTTCCGGTCCCAAATGTGGAGGTGGGGTAACACTCCTGAGGGTTTGGGGTTGAGCGAGTTGAGCCAGGAGGGCGCTGGCTCGCCAGTCGAGCAACTTCACCCGAAACTTTGAGAGGGGCGACTCCAGCACCATGGAACCTTCGTAGGGATGCTGATAGGCAAAGCGCGAAAGCATTACCTCGGTCTGTGCCCCATAGGATTCAGTCATCGTCAACTCAGCCGACTGCACCATCGGTACAGCCACTGCTAAAGGTAACACGGTATAGTGAAGCCAGCCTTGCTCCTCGAACTGTTGTAGGGCTAGGGAAAACTGTTCTGCTGCCGCTTGACCATCCAGATCGGTTAACGCTTGCAGGAGCGAAGCGGTCGTCGTATTACCTGCTTGAAGATGGGCAAAAGCGGTTTCCGTCCCAGGGGTTTTTGCTAAAGCGATCGGACTTAGAGAACTGGCAACAGAGGGGCGAAGCAGGTAACCCTTCTCAGTATTTTGGACTTGAATATCGGTACTGAGGCAGATATTGAAAGGAGAATGATTCATATTTTTAATCTTGTTTCTACCGATCAGCCAAGAGAATAAGACTCGTGTTCAAAAAAATTAAAGTCGCGGGTGGAGTTGGCATCCGTCATGTTTACCATAGTAAAAACAAAAGTTTTCTAATCGACTCTTTTCTAATTCTTGTTCTGTTAAAACAATAGCTGCCAACACAGTACAACTTTGGCTTTGGTAAAAGTTAAAAATTCTATCGCCTAAATCATTAAATCTAAAATATTTTAGTATATCATTTTTATTTTTAAAGTAAAACCATAAAAGTGGCGTTTTATAGACTTTAGAAAAGCATATTTTAAGCCAAAAAGAGCCTCTAAAAATATGATTAACCTTTTGTGAAAAGTGGTTTTGGATATAGGGTGTCAGATAGTTTCCTCTAATTCCTAGCGCTCCTGGCTGTGCTGGAGCCCCCACCCCAAAATCCATATAGCTGTGACCATCAAAAAAAAGCTCAAAGGTGATTGTCGTCATATCTTTGAGCAGAACTTGTATTAATTCGTCGGGGTAATGACCACCGTCAAGGGCAATCACTGTCCTAGCGGATGCTTCACAATCTTGATCGACGTTGAAATGGATGACAACCGTCACACTAGAATCTTCCAGCTTTGAACCCAAATGGATGCCAATTGTGCTATCCCTAATTTTTTCAGAATCAATATTTTCGGCTACAAACTGCTCAAACAAGGTTCGATCGAGATAGACACCTAACTGAGCCTCAATTTTATCTAAGAACTTAAATGTAGGAGTTATAAATTCGGGCCAATTTTCTTCCTGCCAGGGCATCATATCAAAACGTCCTCCTAGCAGCCGTCCCCCTTCAACTTTGCAAGACAGTATAATAGATAAAGAACTTTCGATCTCAACAATTGTCTCTTCAAAAAGAGGAAGAGGGAAAGTAGGCTCTACATCGAAAGCCTGTTGATGACTTCGGATAAACTGGAGACGACGCTCTTGCAAATTGATTTTTTTAAATAAATTATTTAGCGTCATAATCGTTCTCTTAAATAATAGATGAAGTCCGTTAGATTGCAATAAAAATGAGCAAGATAGAGATGAGAAAGATCTCAAAACGCAAGCTCTAGAAAAGAGCCTGATGGCTGTCTATCCATCTTGAATCTCATCTCTATCTACCGATCTAACTCAGTATGCTCTTCAAGCAAAGACAATTAAATGCCATGCTTTTGAGGCTGGTTAGATTACTCATCGCCATCGTAGGAGCAAAAGCAAGCGAAGGTGGATGCATCTACACCATCGTAGGAGCAAAAGCAAGCGAAGGTGGATGCATCTACACCATTACCGCCGAGAGATTCCTCAGAGAGTTCAGCCAAGTGGCTGGGGAGTTTACCCGTGGTGGTACGGAACACGGGCTTGCCTTGTTGGGGCAGAATGTTTTTCTTATCCATTGGAGTAATCCTCATTTTGTTGTTTACTTTGTTGACCCGTTGGGGTGGGTCAGTCCCCTTCCACCTTGCGGCGAAGCTTGTTAGTTGGCACCTGGTTTGAAGAGAATGATCAGTTGCCACTCAAAATTCTTAAATATTTGGTGGATGCCAATTTTCAGCCACCCAAATTTGGCGTGATGCGGCAAGATTGGAGGCGCTAAAGCGCCCACTACGAACGCTCAAATCGCGGATGGGCTGCCCTCGCCACCGTAAGATGGCACAGGCATGAGCTTTTTTGAGCATGAATCGATCCGCTGCTTGGGAGAGTTCCTGCAATTCCTGTTCCTCTGCTTCTGAGAGTAAGCCCTCCTGATTGCGTTCTAGCAGGGTGATATGGCGTTCCTGTTGCTCCAGAGGAATCTGGCTTTGGGCAATTTGCCGCAGAGCTTCAACGCTCAGAGTTGGCAGAGTTAACAGTTCACTCCGAGCTTCAACCGGAGCCGTTTCAATCGCCGGGGGTAAATTACCAGTGATGCTTTGAATCACCAGATAGGACAACGGTTGGTTGGTCAGTTCTGCCAGTCGAGATAGGCGTTCAAAGGCAGAGTCAGGCAGGTCGATGGTGAGTTCCATGATGATATTGATCGGTATCAAAACTTACAGTGTAAACACAAGTCTTAAAACGGTATATTCATCGGGTTCATCTCTGCCTCAGCCAGGGGTACCGTTCGCCACCCCAGTTTCACTGGCACGTCATAGAGTCGCCCTGGACCCAACCGCAACCATAAACCTCGCATTCCCGGTATAATCACCTTGACCACATTCAAACCGATATCCGGTCGCGTCTGGTCTAGCACCAGGGTTTCTAGCCCTACCCCTTGGGCAATCTCCACACAAGTCATCACATCGGTATAGATGTCATCACTCCAGCGTTTGGGGTAATCCTGGGCAGTCTTCAGGGGCTGGGATGCATCGGGGACTAAACAGGGATGAGTTTCTCGAGTCACTTCTAGCAGCCAATCTTTCGACTCACCCTGAAGCTTATCGTCAGGAATTTTATCCAGTTCCAGCCCAATTTGATTCACCTCAGTCAGGGCGCGAAGAATGGCAATCTTTGGGTCGAGGTGGGCACCAAACCCAATGGCGATTCGCTCGGTTCCCACTGTGCGATAGGACAAACCCGCAAATGCTGGAATCCCTAAATCCGCTGTCAAATCCAGCACCCAGATTTCCCGGTTCTGTTTCTGGTAGAACTGCTGCAACTGGATAAAATACGGCTCATCAAAGCTGCTCAAATCCACCCCGGGGCGGCTCAATTGGTTGTACCACCACAGCGCTACACTGTCGCGCTCCACCAATTCCAGAAACCCTTGCAAAATTGCCTCTTCCAGGGTATTTCCTGTGGCATTCCCATTGGAATCCGCCTTACAGAAGCGCTCGGCGTCTGGCATGGGGTAGTGGTAGTAGCAAAAGGCAGTGGGGAGATATTTGTGCTGCTGCTGTGTCAACGACCAAACTGGTGTCCAGTCAATCGCTTTACTGGCATCAAACCGATTAGGAATCCAGCGATAGGCGGCGGCTGAACCCTGGGCATTTAACTTATCCCGATTGGCATATTGCGCCTCACTAAAGCACAACAGTGACTCCGGATGAAATGCCAAGTCTCCCAGTTCCGCCAGGGTAGCCCGTTTCCGGGGTTCGTCTCCCTGAAAGATACCGGAATACCGCTCTACTGCCTCACACAACCCACTTGCCCGGGATTGGCTATCGGTTTTCCCCTTACCAGAACTCTTGTGTTTCAGGTTATTCCGTAGCCCCCGCAGGGAGGTAGCACTACCAAAACTATGCCCTGCCTTGTAGGTATGCACCAAGGGATTCGCTGGGTCAGAAATCCGCACCAGTTCCGTTACCACTCCCGTCACCGGACTAATTAGATGCTGGTATCTCTGCACCGTCTGTTCAGGGGTAGTGGCGCGATGACCGCCATCGCTGGTGAACTGCTTAGGACGCGACTCTAGTTTTAGCGGCTCAAACCCCCGCCGTTGCAAGAGTTGCGGCTCACCACAGGTGGGACATTGAGGACGCTTAATCAGGATATGGCGTTTCAACTCCAGAATCGTCTGGTTAAACGTGAGAATCGTCCCCTCTAGGGTGGGAAAGTATGCCGTTTCCGATGTCGTGGTAGTGATATAGTGCTTAACCACCCACTTAGCAATCTCCGTCGCCGCCAACTGTAACCCGGTTTGCCGAGTTGAGGGCAGCATCGCCCGTGCTGTAGGGAAGCAGCCCAGCATCCCCTGCCCATTCTGACCATTACGCTGCTGCTGTGCCTGTTTTTGCCGCAACACCGACGACTCCACTTCCCGGTTCCCCCGGAGGGGATGGGCAAGACAGTGCCAACACCCTGTCTTCCCTGGCACAAACACCGGACCCAGCCACAGCACACTACCCACCGGCTTCACTAGCAACCAGGGTTGCTGACGCTCTAAAGCTTGCTGGTTAATCGTCGCCAGTTCCGGTTGCAAATAGTCATCAGTTAAGACAACATTCAGCAACCTTGGCGAATCCGCGTCTGGAGGTGTCACAGAAATGCCCACGTCCCCCAGCGCAGCTTTCAGGGCAGCCACCGTCACCTCACTAATCCCCTGACCCACCCTTGTCAGCGTCACCGACTGCTGTAACCCCTGTGCTGCCACAGGTGGGGCAATCCCTAACTCACTCCAAAATGCCGCCACCTCTGAAGATAACTCCGGTGCCGCCTCGGTGAGGTAGCCCTTCTCTGCCAAGCGATTTAGCACATAGTCGATGTAGTCTGGGGGGACTTCCCCATCCAGCTTTTCCACAATCTGCTCGATCGTGTATTGCCCATTTAACAGGGGCAGAATCTGGCAGTAAAGTTGTCCGGTGAGGGCGTGGTTGCCCTGTTCTCCCAGGAGATATACCTGCTTCGGCTCGATGATCTCCACATGGAAGTGGGGCTTAATTTGGGGCAGTGTCGTGGATTCCATAGCGCGAACAGTCAGTAATCAAGTGTGAGTACAAGAAGGCAGTGGTTCGACAGGCTCACCAACCAGGCAGAAGGCAGAGGGCAGAAGGTAGGGCTGACTTTTCACCGTATGTGCCGTAAGGTGAGTGTTCCATTGTGTAGGGGCGGGTTTCACCACTATCTTTTCGGTTGCAACCAGATGTTACTAAACCCGCCCCGACTCAGGTTTTTAGACTTAAGTCACGGTTAAGCCCAGATACGCCCCCGACGGAAGGACTTGGATTTGCTCCCGGATTTTTTTTCCTCCTTCCTAGCGTAGTCCCACCAATAGGAGTAGTCTTGCAACCCGGTCATACCGGTCGCCACGTAGGACTTCTGGGGTTCAGGCTGAGGCGTCTCCTTGGCTGGAGGGGCTTCTGGCGCCTGATCTTCAGATTGTTGGCTGTTCGATTTCTTGCTCATGTTAATCTCCTTATAAATAGAGGTTTGGCTACCACAGAGGATTCTGTCTTTTCACGGGAAGTCGTCAAACCTGAGTCGGGGCGGGTTTAGTTACATCCGGGTGTCACCGAAAAGATAGTCGTGAAACCCGCCCCTACGCAATGGAACACTCACATTGCGCCAGATTGGGTGAAAAGTCAGAACTATCCCTAGGTTTCAGCCGCCACGGTGCTTGCTTTTGGACGTGCTAAACTTTCAAACCATTAACTGATTAAAAGAAGCTTCCCATGCCGCCAAAGCCACCCCAACCCTGGCTAGCACTTGAGTGCATCACTTGGTTAAAACTGCGGTTGGCATAGGCGGACGGATCATTATAGTTAGCGCCATGGAGCAAATCCATGCGAATATGGACTAAATCTTCGAGCCGACCATTTTCCACATCCACGCACTGTGCTGGCTGGACAAAATGGGGACGTTTGACAGGGGGAGACAGAATAGGAAGTCGCATAGTTTAGAATTCTCCGCATTAACGTCGTATAGAGTGAACAGCGGTGTAGGGTTCGGCGTTCATCGTAGGGGCACGGCACTGCCGTGCCTGTACAACTATCCCAACCCTGACCAAAATTTGGCTGTCCCTTAGTAAGGGGAAGACCAAGAACGGACTTCGCCCAAGGAAACTGGAACCAGGTCACTCACATCAATCGTAAACCGGAAAATCTTCTTGGCACGACGATTATTTTCTGGGTCGAAGAATTTCAGCTTCACATCCCAACAGTCACTATCCATCCGACAGAAGGGACTTTTCTCAACGGTGACACTATCGAGTTCCATCCCCACAGCAACCGCTTGGCTGAAGGTTTGCGCCGCTTGGAAGGCGTTGGTAACCGCGAAGTTGAGGGCGCGGTCTTGGGACGTGGTTCCCAAGTTGCGGAGGTCGTAGTAGATGCGGTTGAGGAAGCCATCCAACGTCTGACGGATACGACCTTCATCCGCCGTTGCTGCCTCAGCTTGTACGGCTGCCATTGCCGCACTCACCAAGTCGTTCACCTTCCAGCCGTAGATGCCCCGGGTTCCCAGGGGTTCAATCACCGGGATAACTTGACCGGAGAAGAGCTTAACCGTGCGGTTGGTTAAGATCCCCGGAATGCTGACCCGCTCAACATATTCAGCTTCATTCTCGGGTTGGATTTGACCCCCGAGGAGTTCGTGGAGGGCGCGGTAGGCATCCACAGCAAAGGGACCCGTGGGCGCGATCGCATAAACTGGAGTCAGTTCAATATTAAGTGTCCAAATCAGCGATCGCGCTTCTGACATATTGTCTCCCAGATAGTCCACCATCTGGCGAGCATCATAGGGGTTTGCCGGCACCATCGTCCCCTGAAAATCAAAGGGCGGCATCAGTTGCTTAAACGAGTCCCGACGGGCTTCTGTGCCGAAGTCATAGCCCAGAGTTCCCAAAACATAGACGACTTCACCCATAGAGGGGATCTCGCTGGGGGCTTCGCTGGCGGTGACGGAATGAGCAGTAAGATTGGGCATAGTGGGCATCGCAGGGGGTTGGGGTACAGAATTCATTAGGTCTTGCAGGTTGGGACTGTTGGTGGGCATTGCCCCTGGGGGTGAAGACGGGGCTGGCTGACCCGTTTGGGCTTCCGTCCCACTGTTCAATCCCCCTCCACAACCGCAACCTGCGCCTTCCACGCCTGCTGCATCAACGGTGGCTGCATCAACGACTGATGATGCAAGTTCCTCTGACATAGTTCCTCCTGTTAGTAACGTTACAGCTCCAGATATGTTGAGTTTGCCCGCCAAACACCGCTTAGCATCAGCGGGCAGGTCAAAGTCACAGGGCAATGCACTCTGCAACAACACTTGACGCACTCTTTGGGGGTCAGGGGTTTCCCCCCGTTCCCGTTGCAGACTCAGCAGCAGCGCCGCCACCCCCGACACAATCGGCGTGGCAAAGCTTGTACCACTCAGCGTCTGAGTTCCCCCACCGGGTTTTGCCCCCAAGACATCCTTCCCGAGGGCAAGAATGCCTTGAGTCTTATAGGTGTCACCCCAGTTACTAAAGTCCAAGGGCTTACCGTTGGCATCCATGGCGCCAACAGCCAGGGCGGCGGGCAGGGCAGCGGGGACATGGAGACATTCGCAACCATTGTTACCCGCCGCCGCAATCAGCAAAACATTCTGCTGCTCACATAAGCGCACTGCATTCTCCAGCCAGCCGTCGGCTTCCCCAAAATCCGTGAGTTGACCGCCACTGATGTTGATAACGTGCGCCCCCGCGTTCACTGCCCGCTCAATGCCCCGCGCCAAGTCTAACTGGGATACACGGCGGCGATTATCGGAAAAGATGGGAACAATCACCCCTTGGCATTGCGGTGCAATCCCCGTCACCGGACTCCCCGGTTGACCCAAAATAATGCTGGAAACATGGGTGCCGTGAACCGACATATTACCATCCGGGCGAGCCTCCTCATTCACCAGAGACGGCAAGCGCGTCAGGGTTTTGCCGACAAAGCAGGGATGGGTTTGGTCAACGGGTCCATCCAACACGGCAATGCAAATATTATTGTCACCCTGGGTCATCGCCATCAACTCCGGCAATGCAGGTATCGCCAAAACAGCAGACATAAATCAGTTCGTCCTGTCGCCCTAAAAATAGCTAAACTACTCGAATTAATTGGATATAAAGTGACAATGCTATAGGGGGTACAAGGTATACCTATAGAGCAGGTTTTGACCTGTTAGTTCCACTATACATATCAGAATTCATGTTTCATCGATAATCATTCTTGAATCTCTTTGTAATGTATAGCACCCTCACTTTGTTTTTGACAAGTATTTGGTTGAATTTTTTAAATTCTATTTGATTTGTACAAATAAAGTCAATGTCAAACAACCAATAAGATAAGCTGTAATTCATAGCCAATAAAGCTTTTGTTCTCTTCCCGCATCAACAAAAACCAGCCGTGAGTTGTACAAATGATTTAGACAAAACCTATTGAATTCATTTAAAACTATTTGGTGATAAAGGATCGTGATAAAAAGCATCTGAATTGTACAACTCAGGTGGACAGCCCCTAAAAATCTATATCAGTTGTGGATATAGGAATAGGGAATTTATTGTCCACAAACTAAGCCAACGGCAAGAACCGTGAGCTGAGGATAAGCTGTTAGGCATTTATGGTCTTAATTCAAAGCCCTAGTAATGAGTGTGGGCTGCACAAATCCCCATGTTTAATGCCTGTTTTATTGTTTATTCTTTTGAGTTAGAAACACTGTTTACGGGTTTGGGCTTGTTCTGCTTGTTGGTGATATGTATGAATTATTTCACAGGTCGGTTCACTGGACAAATACAACCGTTCATTTTGTAATAAAACTTTACAATCTCTTGGGCAGACTTGGGGAGCATCAACTATCCGCCCGTAATATCAAATTTGTTCCCATCAGACAGACAGGATGTCATGTCGTTTTGAGCAAGAAATTGGCGGAAAGAGCAACCCGATTTGAGCGAATGGATTTGGCGCGATCGCATCTCCAGATTGTGCTAATGCCTGGATACCGCGCAACACCCGCGCTGGGGCAACTGTGAGCGACAGCAATGAGGGAGGAGCAGGGTTAGTCATGTTTAGCAGAGGATTCAGCTAATTGAATTTTTATCTTACCTCATCTCCCCTATCTCCCCTACCCACTTGGTTTCAAGACTTCCCCTGAAAAGTCAGGTGGAGGTGTCTGGTAATTGAGCCAAGCGTTCTGTGTAGATATCGATCGTCATCTGTTCATCATCACGCTTAGCCAGCGAGCGGCTGATTTTACCTACAACTAGGGGTTTAGATACACCTGGTTCTGGGTGGATCACAGTGCGGGCGCGAATTGTCAGTTGGTTATTTTCTCCACCCAAACGCCCATAAGAAAAGAAGTCGCTGGCGGCTTGGCGCAGACTGGCTTCCAGTTGAGATTCGTTGATCGTTGTGGGTAAAGCGATAACAGCTTGGTTGCCTCCGTTGTCGTAGACTAAGGTAAAGCGAACAGCACCAGGAATTACTGTATGGCTAAATGGGACGATACTCAGGGCAAATAAGCCGCCCGTCAGCACCCCCATAAAGCCCGTAATTCCCACCAGCCGAAATCGGATGCCCCATTTAAAGATAAAACCTAAGAGGCTAAGAACTCCGCAAACTAGGGTGAGAATGCCTATCCATTGGGTATAGGTGAGAAAGTCAGTCGTTGTTGGCATAGAATTTGATAATTGGTGACTATATAAGATAAACCCAGAGGAGTTTCACTTATCCTACTCCTCCTCTCCCCGAATAATTTACTTTCGCATCCATTCCCGCACACTCTCTAGGTGGACAATTGCCTGATCACGTTCCCGATTATCTGGACAACTTTCCCATATAGTATCTAGCAGCCGTCCCCACAGGTATTCAACAGTGGCAATTTCTTCGAGTTGCGCTCTTTGTGGGACTATCCCATCCAAACAAGCGATCGCGTATCGCCCTGGCTTCAGCAGATAGATGCTCCTTGTCCAACTTATCCTCTCCTGCATCACTTTATTTTTAACTTATTTTTATCCACAAATTAAAACCCAAAGCCCTACTTGCACTGTTCCCTGTTGCCTGTTTCCCGTTCCCTTTAATGACCCACTCTAATTTCCTGCCGCGCTTTCTGAGTCCAAGCCTCATTAACTAGCAAATTGCTAGTAGACATTTTAAAATCAAATGGATGAGGAGGTTCAGGGACATCCAGAACACCACCTTGCCGATGAAATTTAATTAACCTAACGATCCAACTACAAAAGTCTAAAATTTCCTCAGGTAATAGCGTTAGATCAAAGTACCAGCTTTGATTAATTCCCCGACAATCTCGTCCCCACAGCCTCGATTGAATGATACCTGCTCCTTTATTAATAGACACACGCAAAATAAAGGGTCGTTCCGGGAGTAATTCATCAGGGGCTGTGTGAACATAAATACACAAATAATTCATGCGTTGCCGATCATCGATCCAAGATGCCATTGGCAAATTACCCGTTGATGAATTGCGGGTTGTAATCTTCACTGGCACGTTCATCTTTGCGGCAAATCGATCGTAGAACTCTTGCCTTAGCTGAGAAACTGTGCGTATAGCTTCTGGAGTCATGATTACTGCATAAGAGTGAACACGTGAAGTACCCCAACTTGCTTCGCTCTTATTTGGGGCTTCCAACTAGCAAACAAGGACGGTCTTATTCGTCTTTGGGATTTCCCGCTTCATCCGCTGATGCCACGTTGGGTACTTTCTAATTTCTAAAAGTAGAAAGTCCAGAACTCAACACCTCGACTACGCTCGGTGTTGACCCTGAGCGTAGTCGAAGGGTCAATCTGGTAATGGTCTTACTCAGCGTCAACAGGCAGCTGCCCGTCTTCCACAGGCAGTAGTATTTTGTTAGTCCGCTTGGTTTTCGCGGTTTATGGTTAGAGTTCTAACCGAATAATGTCGTTAGACATCTTGCGCTATTCTTTTGGAGAATGCTATAAAAGCAAACGGTGGTCGAGGAAAGTTCACGCGCAAGGACTACATCTCTATAACACCTGGCTCAACCATCTTGACTCCCATGCCTTACCATGTAGACCTAGGAGAGTTGCTATTAGTGTAACACCTAGAAAATACAGGTGTCTACTAATAACAAATGTCAAAATAGAGGGTATCGAACCCGTATTTTTACTCGCTATCCATACCCACCGTATAGACGGATGGGGATTTCCGCGAATTTATTTAAAACCGTTTTTTGCGATAACGAGAAAGCCGCCGCAGTTGCTTATGCCTAGCAATGGCTTTACGTTTACGTTTTTGAATCGGCGTTTCAAAGTGGCGATGTTTCTTCATATCGGGAAAAATTCCCGCCTTGGAGACAGCTTGTTTAAATCGGCGGAGGGCTGACTCGATCCCTTCATGTTCACCGACAGTCACCTGTGCCATTTTATTTCCTCCTTAGCTTGAGTGAATTGCTCAATACCTGACAACATCTAGCAGAAATGCCTAAACTCCTACTCCAATCTTCAAGTTTGAATCTTATTCTTCCAAGCTGCCGCTTCAACTCTCGTAAGCGGCAGTCATTGACTATGAACGTAGAATTTAAAATATGAATGTAGAAGAGGAACGCAAGACAAAACCGAGTTTAACTGTTCAGTTTCCGCCGATTGGAACTACCTCTTAACTGGTCAATTCCAGCGCATTCCCAGGTACGTACAGACGCGCCGTGGCGCGTCTCTACTTCTCGATAAAGGCTGCTAGCAAAACCTAGCCGGGTCAACACAGACTTTTCTAAGCCCTCGCTACAACCCTTAGACTTAGCGACGGGTTGTTGACTCGATAGTCCAGCATCTAGGAGACATTGAGAAACACCACCATGAATTAGCTGATTGCACCCGCATTATTCTGGTTTAGTAACGTCGAGAGAATCCATCCCGGTTGCCGCCGCCGCGACGACCACCGCCTCCTTGACCCCGAGGCTCACGAGGTTTAGCTTTATTCACTTTCAAATCCCGACCCATCCATTCAGCACCGTCTAGAGCATCAATAGCGGCAGATTCTTCAGCTTCTGAGTCCATTTCCACAAAACCGAAGCCGCGCATCCGACCTGTTTCCCGATCCGTGGGTAACTGAACCCGCTTCACTGTCCCGTATTCAGCAAAAATACTGGTGATGTCTTCTTCCGTAGCATCATAGGACAGGTTACCAATGTAAATCGACATAGAGTATCTCCAAAATCAATGAATGTAGAGACTTATGATTCGGAGACATGCCTGTCCGTAAATAAAAACAAACGATACAGCCGAATATAAACCTCGCTGATTATAATAACACCATTTATACACGACCCGGCTGACATTCTTCCAATCTAAAATCTAAGCCACCCAAAGGTGCTGGGAAAATCGAACGGCGAAGCTGAGCAATACTAGAGTGAAAAATAGGAGTGTTGCCCATCCCCATCGGGGATAACGAGCCAGCAACAGACCTAAGGCGATCGCAATGGATACAATACCATACGCATGGCGTTCAGCCGAAATGGTGCGACCTGGGCTTAAAATCACGGCTAAGCTGCACAAGCCGTAGGTGACGGCAACAGGTCTGAGCTTTGTTCGCTGTTGCACGAGTAAATAACCACCCCCCCAAACCATGATCATATTAATTAGCGGATCTCCGGCTAAAAGCCACAGGAGAATTCCCAGAAGGTAAAAGCCATACCCTTTATCCACACACAGCCGTTTCAGGTGCGATCGCGAGGAGGGTTGAAGAGTGTGTAAGACAGGGTGTCGGATGGGGGGTGTCGGGTGTGGGGTGTAGTGCGGAATACAGTCTTCGGCACGACTCTGTGAATTCTCCCCAGGACTACGCGATCGCCATAATAAATAACCTAATGCACAAATCGTGACAAAAATCAATGGATGCCACGGATTATGAAGCCAACCCCGATTCCAGTTGGCTGTCCCGGCTGAAATTTGCACCACCATCTTCAACCAGCCCTGTCCGTAAAACGCTTGTTCAGGTTGCCATGCCTGTTGCACCCGTAAAAAGGCTAGCATATCCCCAAAACGAATTCCGCAGTAAAGGCTATAGAGTCCTAATCCCCCGGCAGTCGCTAAACTAGGAAAGTATGCGATCGCAGGTCTTTTCTCTCGCCAAGCCACCAGCCAAAATGCTCCCGATAGAGCGATTCCTGGTAATCGTGTCGCACTGGCTAATCCTCCCCATAACGCTGACCAACCGTAGTGTTTCCGGTCATAAGCTCGCAAAGCGGCTGTACTCAACAACAGAAATAACCCCTCCGTATAGATTACCGTGCCAAATAGAGAAAAAGGACACCAGGCTAAAACTGCTGTTGTCCAGCGAGCAACTTTTTGTCCATGACTCTCTTGTACCCAAGCATAGAGAAGAATTAGCGCCCCCCAAAATGCCAGATTATTGACAACCGTCCCCGCTACGTTAAAGGGCAATCCCCCACTCATTACCGCCCGAACGAATAACGGAAACAAGGGAAAGAATGCCACATTATGTCCCTGACCATCATTAACATAGTCATACCCTGAGAGCGTTATCGCCTGATAAAAATAACTATCCCAAGCGGAAAAGACATCCCAACTTACCGTCGGTTGAATCCCTCCAGGTGGCGCAGGCAATAAGGGCGCAATCCCCAGCATTGCGATCGCGATAACCATTCGGCTGATTAGCCACATCACCGTAGCAAAAATAACCCCATTCACGTAGATGCCTTTCCCTGATGCCAAATATATCGATTCAGCTATTAAATCTTATGTCATCAACTGCCGGAAATGCGGTAGCGCAAGCTACATCATCTTTCATTGGATAACTGATTACTGATTAATAAATGACGAATGACAAATGACAAATGACAAATGACAAATGACAAATTCAAATTCCGATAACTAATTCCCAGCTTTTAAGTTTCCCGGTATCCGTCGGCACAGAATCGATAACCCTCAACTGCCAACTCCCAAAACTATCCTGATTCAGCAATGACTTGAGCGCAGGGGTATTGTCTACGGAATAAGTGTATTGGAGTTGAGTATTGACACCCAATGTCCGGCTTTGTAACAACGCCGCCTGACCATTGGGTGATGTTAACTCCACGTCCAAATCTCCCAAAAACTCATGTTCAATATCCACCGTCACCTGAATATCTTGCACTAAACCAGATTCTGTAATTTGAATCGTGCTAGTCACACCACGGGGATTATCATCGGGAATCGCTAAAGTGTTATCATTTCGTCGTTTAATGACTTGGGTGACTTTAGCCGTTTGCACTCGTTGTTTTTGGGCAGCTTGTACAGCCTTAAATGCATTGACCTTACCATAACCAAACCATTGGGAATACCCATTCGTATCATAGGTTCCCAATCGCATCCCCAGTTGGGGGTCAGCATCACGGTCTACAATTTTATCAGCGGTATCTTGCAAGATGCGTTTCACTTGTGCCGCCGTCAGATCTGGATTAGCGGAGAGAACCAGTGCAGCAACACCTGCAACAACGGGACAGGCACTTGATGTGCCACCAAAACTCTGCACAAAATCCCCAACTTCATATCCCGCCGCTCCCAGTAAATCTGTGGTAAAGATACCATGACCTGGTGTGGGGGCATTCAATTGGGGAGCCGTACCAATAAAGCCTGTTTTCTCAAACCATATTCCTGGCGGCGCATTGTTGCTGGGGGCGCAAACGGCGACATTCGTCCCCCAATTACTGTATGCCGCTTTTTTCCTCAGGCTGGTGCAAGCCGAAACCGCAATCAAATCTGGATGTACGGCGAAACCACTGAGCCAGTTGGTGGGTCCGTGCAGTAACTCATTTGTCCAACCACGCTCAAAGATGGTGCCATGGATTGGGCGATTGGCATTTCCGGCGGCAAAGACGATCACACAGCCTTTCCCCCCTCGTCCCTCAGTCGCCGCACGGGTTAGGGCAGCCCGTTGCCGTAGGGAGAGGGGGAAGTAAACTGTTGCCGCACCCCAGCTACAAGAAACGACGCTGGCGTCATTTTCAATTGCCCAGTCAAATAATTCTTCAATACTCGTGTCATCCAGAAACCCACTGGTGCGAATGGGCATCAGCGCACATCCGGGGGCGACACCGACAATACCCTGACCATTTTCTTCAGCTACCGCAATCCCCGCACAAGCGGTGCCATGACTTTCACCAGAACCACTGGGTAGAGGAATAAAGTCTTTGTCTTTAAAGTCTTTGGGCGCAACAATTTTTCCGGTGCCTTGAAAATCGGGGTGGTTGACATCAATGGCATCATCTGCTATAGCAACGACAATGGAGCGATTTCCCCGGGTAATATCCCAGGCTTTTTCTACGTCAATATGAGAACGTGGGGCTAAATTTGAACCACCACTGTGATTTAGATACCACTGTTGAGGGTATAAGGAGTCTTGGGGATGGTAGCTCGGCTGTTTGGGGACAATGATCTGGGGTTCTGCGGTTAAGACTTGGGGACGTGTGATCAGTCGATTGGCTATTTTGAGCGGATTCTCTGGGGAATTCGGGGTGAGTTGAAAGACAAAGGTGTTGGGAATACCAATGAGCGATCGCACGGATTTTAAGCCAAATTCGGTCTCAATGGCGGAGATTGTGGCGTCATCGGTGTCTGGGTGAAATTGAATCGTCAGTTGATCGCCCAGGTAAATTAAGGTGGCTGGATTGTCCTTGAGTTGGTAAACATGACTAGCAAAGACAACCTCTTCGCGATCGCGTGCCGCTTGCATCACCTCATCCCGTTGTTCGGCGTCAACCGTAAATTCAACGAGCTGGGTGCGGGCAATTTGGCGCTGGTGTTGAACCCTTAAAGTTTGTTCGAGTTGCTCGACGGGGATTTCAGGGGAGCGCATAGTGAAGCGATCGCGCACCTTGAGTAATCCTAGTTCTTCACCGCCCCGTTGCAAGAGCAGACCCATGCTTTCTTCGGGAATCGGCGTGGTTTGAGGAGAATCATCTGGCACAGAATCAGGATGCGGGATCATGGTTTAGAATAGACTATTCGTCAATCGTACAGGATCATTAAATGATGAATATTTTTCTTTATCCTACTTACTCCGGATTTCTAAGAAACCTTCCGGGTATTGTTTCAGTCTACCTGGTTTAGACAGCAGAACTGCCTTGGAATCGGGTCATCGCTGATGGTTAGTGATGGACGGCAAATTCCCTGCCCTCAAGTTTAGCGATCGTCATCTGACTCCCCTTGCCGCATCTGGCGATGGTAAGATACCCGAAGGTTTCTGTGTTTGTTAAAATATTATCCCTATTTTTTACATGGTCTCTTCTGGAACGATTCATAGCCTTGGCTTTACCTGCCTTGTTGCCTTTCCCTTCACGACGAGTGTGGCGCTCTTATCCCCCGCCCACGCTCAAACTCAAGTGGCTGCGCTTCCAGAAGAGGTCAGCCAAATGCAGCCTGAGCCAGATGATTCTACTGAGCTACGCCCCTTAACTCAGGAAGATAGCCTGCTGAGTTTACAGGGGGGAGAGCGGTTAATGGTAGAGGCAAATCAAGCCATTGAAGCTCAAGACTATACGTTAGCCTCTCAAAAACTTCAACAAGCGCGTCAAGTTTTCAACCAATTGTCTAATTTCTATCAGCAGTTGGCTGAAAGTTTTTCGGGAATTGATAACCGGATTTTCAATGAACATCGGCAAAACGCACTCAAGACAGCAGAAATGCGGGACGAAGCCACTTATCAGTTAGCGTTGGTGCATCGCGCCCAAGATCAACCGGAATTAGCGGTTCCCTTGCTGATTCAGATCATTCGTTCTCAGAATCCCACCCGTGATTTGGGCAAAAAAGCTTACCAGCAGCTTTTTGAATTGGGATTCGTTGGTTCTCCCTTCCCCCCCTCTGGCAATAGCGAACCGACTTCATCCGTGACTCCAGAACGTTAAATTAACGTAGCCGCGAAAGTCCTCACCCTCAACGAAGTAGGGTGAGGATGGACAGCGGGAACCCTTCGACTCCGCTCAGGGTTAAATTGAGGAACGAAATTTCCCATCTTCCGGAAGAACTTACCCTAAATAGTATATACTGGTAAGAGGATGTGAAAACAATGCGACATCAAGCCGTCAAAGTGAGGCTATACCCGACAACTGAACAGCAAGTAATATTAGCCCAACACTTTGGTTGTAGCCGTTGGTGGTGGAATTATGCACTTAATTTGTGTATTGAAACTTACCAGGCAACGAATAAAGGTTTGACTCGTTCCGCATTGAATGCACTCTTGCCTAAGCTCAAGAAACAGGAGGAAACCGAGTGGTTATCTGAATGTTATTCTCAAGTCTTGCAATCTACCACACTAAATCTAGTAACTGCCTATAAAAATTTCTTTGAAGGTAGAGCTAGATACCCAAGGTTTAAGGCTAAAAGGAATAGGCAATCTATTCAGTATCCCCAATCGGTTAAGATTGCTGATGGTTGCCTTAAGTTTCCCGGTCGTGTTGGCGTAGTTAAAGCTAAAATACATCGATCAATTGAAGGAACTATCAAGACGGTAACAGTCAGCATGACCCCATCGGGTAAATATTTTGCTTCTGTGTTGATGGAACTAGAAGGAGATAATCCACCGACTAACACCGATGGCAAGGTAGCGGGAATTGATTTGGGGTTAAAGGATTTCGCTATCGTTAACGATGGGGTCAAGACCTCTAAGTTTGCTAACCCTAATCATTTAGCCAAACATGAACGCAACTTAGCCAACAAACAACGGAGATTAGCCAGAAAGGAGAAAGGAAGTAACTCAAGAAATAAAGCCAGAAAACTGGTAGCTAGGGTTCACGAACGAGTTAGTAATGTCCGCCAAGACTACTTGCATAAGCTATCCAGAAAGCTGGTTGACGAAAACCAAGTTATCGTAGTCGAAAGTCTAAATACTAAGGGCATGGTTCGTAACCACAAACTAGCCAAAGCAATTTCTGATGTAGGCTGGGGAATGTTTGTCAATTTCCTATCATACAAGCTCGAAAAAGAAGGCAAGGTATTGGTAGAGATTGATCGCTGGTTTCCTAGTTCTAAACTCTGCTCAAACTGCCATTATCAGGTAGCTGAAATGCCGCTAGAGGTTAGGGAATGGACTTGCCCTAGCTGTGGTATACATCATGATAGAGACGGCAACGCCTCAGCAAACATTAGAGCAGAAGGCATCAGAATGCTTCGACAGGCTCAGCAACATCTATCGGTCTCAGGGACTGGGACTGCTGCTGATGGAGGGGATGTGAGACCGAAGCTTGGACGTAAGTCTAAGTTGACGCAATCCCCTGTGAAATCAGAAGCTCAGGCTTCTACGAAGTAAGCCTGAGTAGTTCACTATGTAGAACGTTGAAGAAAAATGGAGTGGGTATGATTAGTCCAGAGCAAGTTGAGACAATGATCAAAGCAGAACTTCCCGATGCTCAGGTACAGGTACAAGATTTAACCGGCGGTGGTGATCATCTGCAAGCGATTGTGGTATCCTCCCAGTTTGAAGGCAAAAGCTTGGTAAAACAGCACCAGCTTGTCTACGGCGCTCTCCAGCAAGCAATGGCAAGCGAAGCCATTCACGCCCTAGCGCTGAAAACCTATACCCCTGCATCGTGGCAAGCTACCCGTCAGGCTGTATAAACTCTCGCTACACTAGACCCATACAAAACTACACAAGACATTGCAGCAAAGCTATGACGCCAGCAGTTAAAGAACGGATTGACCAGCTCATCAACCAGGACAAAATTGTGGTGTTTATGAAAGGCACCAAACTGATGCCCCAATGTGGTTTTTCCAACAATGTTGTCCAAATCCTGAATACCTTGGGTGTTTCCTACGCAACCGTGAATGTTCTCGATGATCCGGAACTGCGTCAAGGCATTAAGGAATATTCCAATTGGCCCACGATTCCCCAAGTTTACGTGAATGGCGAGTTCATTGGTGGCTCAGATGTGATGATCGAGCTTTATCAGAACGGCGAATTACAGCAGATGGTTGAAGTAGCATTGGCATCTTGATATATTCCCCGTTCTAAGCTAAAAAGCGTAAAATTAACCAAAAAGCCTGCTTAAGCAGGCTTTTTCAATCTATTAGGACTTACGCAAAGGCTCTATTTGTAGGGTGTGTTAGCGTAGCGTAACGCACCGCAAGCCGCTATCAGTGGTGTGTCTGCGTAAGTCCTGTCTATGCTTAACCTAAGAACAATGTAGAGACGTGCCATGGCGCGTCTGGGAGCTACCGGAGATTGGCAAGGATTGTGGCTTAAGTTGACACAGGTGAAGGGAGATCGCCCACACCGAAGTCCCTCATCCAGGTTTAATAGTAGTCAGTTTCGGGTTCTGGTAAAGGTACGGCTTCAAAGTTGGAGGGATCGCGTAGATAACGAACAGCATCTTCCTCCAAGCGATGAATCAAATAAACTTCTATAGCATTACTATGTCGAAGAGCATCAAGATAGCCATCAATGTATAACCGCAGTTCGTCAAAGCGATATCCCCGGTTCCACATAAAAACTAGAGCATCTGTAAGTTGCTGATAGTAGCGTATGGTTCGAGTGTCTTGAAGCATGGTCTAAAGCAGTGTGAATTCGGTATTTTAGCGTTAGAGTTACTAATTGTCAATTTTTTCAAGTTGACCCCTAGCAACTCTAGCTAGCCCTTACTACTATTGTGCCTTAGATCAGTTGACAATGTGGTCACCTGATTGACAGAAATGAACGACTCCGCTCATACTGCGATTTCCATAATGAATCAGCCAACGAAATTTTATATCATAACAAAGCGATTTAGTCAATCCACTAAATGATTTTCCAGGGCAAAACGCACAATTTCGGCTCGGTTGCTGGTTTCTGTTTTTCTCAGAAGACTGCTGACGTATTTTTCAATCGTTCGAGGACTCAGGTGTAGCTTGTTCCCAATTTCGCTATTGGATAACCCTGTGGTCAGTAACTCTAAAACCTGTTGTTCCCGCTGAGTTAGACGCAGTACATTGGATGGGGAGGTGGGGGAGGCGATCGCACGGGGAGTTGATTCGGATTTTGGCAGAGTATCCGGAGTCTCCGGCGATGGGGGTGATTGTCCTGTATCAGTGGAAGAGAATCGCAATTCGGCTTGCATCATCTGAGACCGTTCCAGCAGATTCCGAATTACAGCACTCAATTCCTTCATTTCAAAGGGTTTGGGCAAATACAAGTCACATCCTAACTGGTAGCCCTTAATCCGCTCATCAGTACTACTGCGCTCCGTTAAAAAAACCACAGGTAACAAGCGGAAAGCTGGTCGTTTCCGAACTTGTTGCACAAGTTCATAGCCATTCAATTTCGGCATATTGATATCGGTGACGATTAGGTGAGGATGATACTTGTCAATCAGAGACAGAGCCTCTTGACCATCTTCTGCCGTTACAACTGAATAGCCTGACATTTCCAGGTAATCGCTCACAGAAAGACGAGTACCTAGGTTGTCATCTACAACCAGGATTATCAATGGCATGAGAATAACTGCAATACAAGCCTATATAATAGTGGAGACATCTAGGGATTTTCTAGAGCATCGGTGCGCCCCCCACAGTGGCAACGAAATAGGAGTTTGTCCACAGTGTCGGAATTCGACTTTTGAGCCACGAGAATTCTTGCCTGAGGTATCGAGAAGAACGCCCTTTCATAATTCTCACCAGCTTAGTGATGCCGTACTGCGGATCTATCTCAACGAGAACATGAACTTGTAGGAATGACCGGCTCTCCTTGCGTCCGCTTGTAAAAGTTAGTTCCTATTGACCAAACTCAATCCTAGCTTGCTCAACAATATCTACGGTAACGACATCCAAATCCGCTTCACGAGCTAAATGCTCAATCCGTTGTCGAGCTTGAGTACGCACAAAATAAGGTATTTTTTTGAGTTTCGCCTTAGCTTCGGGTGTCCAGTCTAAGGTATCTGTATAATTAGCGCTGTTCATAGTTCAATGCAAGCGGGAGACTTTTCTCATTCCGCTTTGATCTTAACCCAGAGGGGCAGGAGGCGGGGAGCTGGGGAAGCTGGGGGAGCTGGGGAAGCTGGGAGAGCTGGGGAAGAGGATTACCGATGAACCATGAACAATCAACAAATGACGAATGACAAATGACAAATGACAAATGACGATCAGAGCCATTAACTTTTATTGTGCCTATCTACTTAACTAAATCCCAGCTAACCAATCGAGTAACATCTGATTAAACTGTTCTGGGCATTCATCATGAGGACAATGACCCGCATTATCCAACTCGATCAACTTGATATTCGGGTTGAGAGCGGCAAACTGCTGGGCTAACTGGGAAGGAATCATCCGGTCTTGACGCCCCCAAATTAACAGTATAGGACTATCCAAAGTCGGCAAAACTGATTTGACCGGAGGACCAAATTTAGATGAAGTCATCGCTTTAAACAGCGCACTAAATGTAGCCGCCGCCCCGCGATCGCGAGCAGGGTGGGTGAGAATGTCCACTAATTCTGCATCAATAGCCCTAGGGTTGGCATAAGCAAGTCCTGCCCATTTCTGGACAATTGATGGGCGTCGCAGCAGATAAAAAAGACTTTGGAGCACCACAGGAGACGCGACTAGACCCTCAACTGTTGATACCACAGGTCTCAGCCAAGTCGGAAGTGCCTCTTCTCGGAGGGAAAAATCTGGCAAATTAACCAAAGCGAGTCCCTTAACCATCTCCGGGTGAGTTGCGGCTGCGCTCAGAGCCACCAGTGAACCGATTGAGTTACCCACTAACACTACGGGGTGTTGAATCAAGGTTCGCCAGAATTCATAAACTTGATTGACCCACAACTCAATGGTATACGTTGTCACAGCTTTGCGCGAACTGCCAAACCCCAACAGATCTAGCGCATAAACCGGGTAGTTCTGACCCAGTACAGGTAGGTTATGACGCCAATGTCCGATGGAAGTACCAAATCCATGCAGCAGCAGAACGGGAGGAGTCAATGTTGAGTGAGACTGCGGTGGACGAATATAAGTATAACGAGTCTGCCAACCTTGCCAAACCCAGTCTCGTTGATTGCCGACTCGTTGCTGCCACGATACCGATGGATTCACACCATGCCTCAACTTCAAAAACGTTTACAACTCCTTACCGATTATTGTAGTGGTTTCTTCAGGTTAATTTCTACAGCAGATGCCCCATAACCCAGGAAAAATCAGGACGAACAAACGCTTTAAATATTCCCTCTGTCGCGAGGGTTCTCTGCCATCCTCCGGCAATTTGGAAGTTAGGTTAAAAAGATGGACAGAAACTGGATCAGAGTCAGTAAAATGGCAAGTAAAATCCGCTTACTTTTATCCAACCCTTAACAACGAGAAATTCAAGCAGACACCCGTGAGTGATAGAAGACGCCAACGAGATCTACCCCAAATCAACGAAAGAATCCGCTATCCTAAGATTCGTGCGATTGATACCGATGGCACACAGCTAGGAATCATTGCCCCTCAAGAGGCTTTACGCATCGCTGAGGAAAAAGAGTTGGATCTTGTCTTGGTTAGCGATAAGGCAGATCCGCCCGTGTGCCGCATCATGGACTACGGCAAATACAAATTTGAACAGGAGAAGAAAGCCCGCGAAGCCCGAAAGAAGCAACACACGGCTGACGTTAAAGAAGTCAAGATGCGCTATAAGATTGATGATCATGACTACCAGGTGCGTGTCAACGCCGCTAGGCGCTTTCTGAAATCAGGAGATAAAGTTAAAGCCACGATTACCTTTCGGGGGCGAGAAATTCAGCACGCTAACTTAGCCGAAGACTTGCTCAAGCGCATGGCAACGGATTTACATGACGTTGCCGAAGTGCAGCAAGCCCCCAAACGGGAAGGTCGTAATATGATGATGCTACTCTCTTCCAAAAAATAAGACTTGGGATGAAACTACAAACTCGTACTCGCATTCAAAATGAATGGGTACGGCGAATCCTAGAATGGGTCAATCTTCGCCCAGAAGAAGGCGAGCGCACCTTTTTGATGTTCGCCTTCTACACCGCTACCTCAGTTGGGCTGCTTTGGTTTGAGTATAGTGCGACAGCACTGTTCTTGGACGAATACGGTGCGAGGTGGTTACCCGCCATTTATATCGCCAGCTCCCTGATGGTGTCTGGACTAGGGGTCTTATACTCTTGGCTACAAGAACGGGTACCGATGAGGCGTGTCTTGGTCACAGTCGCTTTCCTAACGGGCGTACCCTTGTTGATCTTACGGTTGACCTTAGGCTTTAGCTATTTAAACGGTTTAATCGCCTTGGGTACCGTTTTTCTGTTGCGATTGTGGATGGATGCGGTCGAAGTTCTCAATGATCTCAACTCTCAAGTTGCCGCGAATCAATTATTCAATATTCGGGAAATTAAGCGCACTTATCCGATTGTGTCATCAGGACTCTTAGTGGCTGATGTTATCTCCGGCTTTTCTTTACCCCTGCTGCTGTTGGTTGTCGGCACAATTCAAAACGTTCTCGTGGTGGCGGCGTTGATGATGATGGTTGGCGCTGGCACCTTGTTTTATTTAACCCAACGCTACCAGCAAGCCTTTCCTAATTTACCCACAAGGGACTGGGAAGACGATGACCAGGAATTTGTGGTTCGCCGCACTACCGGACATCTACAACGCTATATTGTGCCGTTATTTGCCTTTTTTATTCTCGGTGAAGCCCTGTATCTGCTGGTAGAGTTCCAGTATCTGGGTCAATTAGAGGCAAATTTAGAAGCCTCAGATATTGCTGGGTTTTTGGGGTTATTCAGTGGGATTGTCGGCATATTTGAACTCACCTCTCAGTGGTTCCTATCCAGTCGCGCCGTGGAACGTCTGGGCGTCTTTGTCGCGGCGATGATGCTACCTGCGTCCTTAGCGATTATGGGCTTAATCACATTGAGTGGTTTACTGGATGTGGTGATTAAGCTATTGGGTGCAGTCATTACCATCCCCGGATTCGTGACCGGATTATTTGTCGGTCTAATTTTCCTGCGGTTTATTGACGAACTCCTGCGCTATACCTTAATTGCTGGGATTGAACCGTTCTTGTTCCAACCGATACCCGAAGGAATTCGTAATGCCCTGCAAACCCGAGTCCAGGGAATTGCAGAACCCATAACCACGGGTGTTACAGGCATAAGTATGCTGGCTGGGATCTGGCTGTTGCATCACGTATTTCCGGGACAGCCAGACACCCAAATTCAACAATGGCAGAGTGGTATGTTTATTCTTGCCATTGTGTTTTTCTCCCTAATCTGGTTGCTGAGTGCTTGGTCGATGCGCTCTACTTACGTTACCTTGCTGGTTGATAGCGCTGAACAAGGACGCTTAGGGTTTTCTGATGTTGACTTAAAGGCGTTCAAGCGAACGGTGATAGAAACCTTAGAACAACCGGGTACGGAAGCTGATAAACGCTCTTGTATTCAACTGTTATCGCAGATTGACCCCACGAATGTGGGTGAGGTACTGGCTCCCCTTTTGCCTCGCCTTTCTATTGCGCTTCAGTGTCAGAGTCTAGAGGCGATGTTGGAGTATCCCCACCCCGCCTATTGTCGGGATGTGCAAGTCTTGATTGAGCAGAAACCGCCACCAGAAGTGCTGGCGTTGGCGCTGCGTTATGTTTGGCTGACTCAACCGGAATTGGATATTGACACGATTAAACCTTATCTCCATGGGACAGTTGATCCGATGGTGCGAGCCACAGCCGCTGCGATTATCTTGCGTCGGGGAACCTCGCAAGAGAAGGCGGAAGCAACAGAGATCCTGCGGCGAATGGTGATCTCAAAACGAGAACGAGAACGAGTTATGGGGACGCGAGCCTTAGGAGAGGCAGAGTATTTGCAAGCCTTGAGAGTTCATATTCCTCATCTGTTAAAAGATGAATCGTTGCGTGTTCGTTGCGCTTTATTAGAGGTGATTGCGTCAACCCATTTGGATGAGTTCTACCCATCGCTAGTACGAGGACTTTATTACAAATCGACTCGTGAAGCGGCTCGCATGGCGTTGGTGCGTCTGGGAAATGAAGCAATTCCGTTGCTGCTGGAGTTGGCAGAAGATATCCATAAACCGGATTTAGTTCGGGTACAAGCTTGGACGGCGTTGGCGGAGATTGGCACACCCGAAACCCTGAACTATCTGGTGCAACAGCTAATGACGAGTTGGGGGATCAGCCGTCGTAATATTCTCCGCAGCTTATTGAAAATTCCTAATGAGGAAGGAATCGATGTGGTGCTAGATCAGTTGGGACGGAGTGGGATTGAGACGTTAATTGAGCAAGAACTGCTGTTTTTGGGTCAGATTTATTCCGCTCTGGTGGATTTGAAGCCAGAACTGATCAGTGGACAGGAGGCAGATTTGCTGCGACGGGCGTTAAATGATCAGCAAAAGGATTTGCTGGAGAATTGTTTTTTGCTGATGAAGTTTCTTTATCCGGTTGGTGCAATTCAAGCGGCATCCTTTAATCTGGAATCTGAGTCCCGCTCCAATATTGCGATGGGATTGGAAATATTGGACAATACCATAGATATTCCCCAAAAGCAAGCCTTTTTAACTCTGTTTGATCGCCGTTCCTTTGGCGAAAAGCTGGAATGTTTGCAAGAACTGGTGTCTTATCAACCGATGAATCCCAGCGATCGCGTGCGACAATTAATTGAGTTTCGTCATTTTCTCTCGGATTGGACGCTGGCTTGTTGTTTCCATTTAGCGCGGGGGGCTTATATGAGTTTGACACCGGCAGCAACGTTAGTCTGTCTGCGTCATCCCACGGGTTTTGTCCGAGAAGCGGTTTTAACCTATTTGAAAGCTGCATCGCCCCGTGCTTGTATCGAATTACTACCGATGCTTAAACATGATTCCGATCGGTTGGTGGCGGCGGTAGCTCAACAGATGAGTAACGAATTTGGTCTGGTGAGTTAACCTTGTTACCGACCGAAGCCGAGATATGTCCACCTACTTATTTTGCGTCAAAGTGGGATAGAGTAAACTAGACCTTTGTTCAGCTATATTTAGCACCAATCTCTAGCAGCTACCCGCTAACCCCATGTTAACCAGCGTCGAGCGTTTACTTTTTGTCAGGGGCGTCCCCATTTTTCAGGAATTGCGGGACGATTTTCTGGTGCGCGTTGCTTCGGTTATGGATGAGCTATCATTTCCGAGTGATCATACGATTGTTACCCAAGGGGAAGAAGGGCGATCGCTATACATTGTGGTGTCCGGTTCCGTGCGGGTTCACATTGGCGATCGCGACTTGGCATATCTGAAGCAAGGTGCTTGTTTTGGCGAGATGTCACTTTTTGATGCTGAACCGCGTTCGGCTTCGGTGACAACATTGGAAACCTGCGAATGTCTGATGCTGACTCAACTGCAATTGTATGACGCTATTGATGAGACGCCAGGAATTGCGATTAATATTATCCGCTTACTCTCCCGCCGCATTCGAGAACTGAATAATAAGTTGAATGCTTACGAGGTGAAACATCCGGCGTCTGATTTCAGTAAAACCAGCAGTAATTTTACGAGGTAGTTAAGGATTACAGCTTTAGAGCTTTGTGCCTATAGTGATTCCCAGTTTCTTGGAGATCTAGAGCGATTCGTTCTCGCAATTCCCAAGGTAGCAAGACTTCTACCTCTGCACCCAAAGCCCGTAAGCGCCGGATTACGTGATAATCGTTAACCCGGTATTGAGCTTGGTAGTAGCCATCATCGGGAGAGCGATGTTGAAGAATGTCTAGCAGAGCGTTTCTGTGTTCGGGATTGGGCGTATGTTGTTTGATGAAATGGGTGGCTTGCTGATAGTTAATCGGGGCAAAGGTGTGATGCAGAAACGTGCCTCGGATATAATGATCATGAAACTTTTGATTGAACCGGAGTATCATCAACGCCGATGGTTTATAGAAATCAAATCCCCAGGCTTGTTTTAGCTTCGTGTGAACCGTTGTGGGTGTGGGCAATTGGTTCTTCTCATATTGCTCCTGCAACAACTGGGGGACGCGAGTATCTGTCCAGTTTAATGGCATCAACCGCTCAGAGCAAATTCGGTCGAGGCGATAATTGTGCCAGTTGATTTCGCTTTTGGGAGTGCTGCCATAGGCACATAAGTATTTTGCCCGTTCCATATAATAGATGCAAACTGGATAGACAACGCATTCTTTGATTAAACCCAAATGAGCGCTGTGATAAGTCATGAGTAGGGGAGACATTTGTCCAGAGTCCCAAATGTCCTGCAATTGTCCCTGAAGTTGATCCACCTGATCTTGTTTTTGGGTGGATTCGGGGACTAAGTAATCAATGTATAAAAAGACACGATGAGTATCGTCTTGGGGATGGGGAGAGATTTGCTCAGTTAAGAATGGGATATTGGGGTCGAGAAAACTTACCATTTCCAAGGTTTCTGCCAAATAAACCTGCTCTTGAGGCGTCAGATTGCTGTTAGAGATTCGGTTTTCTGGTTGTTGAGAAATGGGCAAGACTTGGACGCGACGGTAGTTCTTGCTTCTCCCGGTTGAGTGAGGAACTCGTTGCAGCCAGTTGAGATCAACCAGTAAGTCTAAGTCACTCTGAAGGGATTTACGAACTTGAGCAAATAGCCGTTCGTGGAGCAATTTTTTCAGGTCAGAATCAGAAATTGACAGGTGTTGTTGTAGGGATTCTTGCCATTCATTAATGGCTATATTCACTTCTTTGAGCCATGTTCTGGTGGTTTTCGTGCAGGCACAGTTAGGTTCGTGGTGCTGGAGAATATCGTTTTGTTTCTCATCCTGGTGCGTTGGGCTGAAGAAGGCTTGACGCCAATCCGCGTAGGTGAATCTGTCGGGCAAAGCCGCGTATCCCTGATCCCCATACAGCCAGCGCAGCCAAACCCATAATCTCACCGCCCGGGTGAGATGGTGATTTTGTTGCAAAAGTCCTTTGGCTAATCGTTGCAGGAGTTCAGGTTGGGGGGGATGGCGAAAGAATAGATCAGACATCAGTTTTGGTTTTGTTGAGTGTGGCTTATAGGTTATCAAGTATCGGAAGGGGGTGCTTCCGCAGGGGTGGCATAATTTTGGGTACAGAGGCGATCGCGCCCTCGACTCGTCCCCCTCTCAATCCCATGGAGATAAGTTGGATTAGAGTGTTAAGGAAGAGCGATCGCCTATCTCACTCCAGCAGCAACGTCATACACAGGTTAGCCACTATGAACACATCTGAGTTGGATAAGTACAAAGTCGATCATCTGTTCTTGCTCATTGGGGAAAATCCTTTGCCTAATTATGTAGCTGCCAGACTCTTGTTAAACAAGGGAGGTATGCCCTATCTGGTTTACTCAAAGGGTACAAAAGATCCAGCGGAGCGTTTACAAACAATATTGAGTAACGAGTCAATTGGCTTAAAAACAGCTCAACTTGTGCCACTTAATGATTACGAATCCGATGCTTATCACATTAAAAATGCGATTCGTCTAAGACTAGAATCTATCAAAGTGGGAAACATTGGATTGAATTACACGGGTGGTACGAAGGCGATGGCTGTACACGCTTACAGAGCCGTTTTCAGCAAAGAGCGTCCCGACACTGTTTTTAGCTATCTTGATCCACGCAAGCTAGAGATATGTATTGATCGAGAAGATTCTCCCTGCATCGGCATTAAAGTGAAGCCAGAATTGTTGGAAGTCAAACTTGTAGAGTTTTTTAATCTTCACGGTTTGAAGTTAAACGGAAAACCTACTCAAGAAGTGCAATTAACTGAATTAGCAGCAGCACTTACCAAAGTATTTAATAATGAGGATAAAGCAAAACAGTGGTTTGATTGGTACTGCAATGTTTTCTGTAAAGAGGCTCGTAAGAATAAAAATGGCAATTGGGGTGATTGGAACAGCAAGACAAAATTAGCTGCATTATCAATATCAGTCGAAAAATTACCGCCAGAAGTTGAGGCTGAGTTTAAGGGAGAAAACTTAATTGATTCAACTGGCAAACTCTCGTTGCAAGCAGTACAACAATTAAAGACCATAAAACAGGAGCCTGTCTTTAAAGAAATCAAGGATTTTTGTAAATACCTGGACGGCTTGTGGTTAGAGCATTATGTTTTGAAACAAGTCAAAAATATTGCTGATAAAAACTATATTAAAGATTGCGGACTTAATTTTAAAGTATCTCTCCCAGGAACTCAACATGGATTTGAATTTGATGTAGCGTTTACTAGAGTATATCAGCTTTTCGCCATTTCAGTCTCAACAACTAGCGATAGAAAATTATGCAAAAGCAAGCTGTTTGAAGCTTACTTACGTGCGCGGCAAATGGGTGGTGATGAAGCGAGAGTTAGTTTGATTTGTTGTACCAACGAACCGGATGCACTTAAAGCTGAGATGGCATTACTAGGTGACAAAAAAATTGCCGTTTTTGGACGGGATGACCTAATGGATTTGTCGGACAAGCTTGAAAAATGGATTAAACAATCTGATCAGGATGCAAGATGAGAAAATTTACAGTAACTGTGCTGAATACAACCGGAATTCAACCCTACATTTTCGGCAGTAACCGTCTTCGTGAAAACATTGGTGCATCTTACCTAGTTTCTCAAGCCACTGATAGCTGGGCGAGAGAGGCTTTAGAGAAGTTGAAAAACCAGATAAAGCAAGAAGTTTATGCCTTCAATCCTGAAAAAAATCAACCAGATGCCAAACCTCACATCGAAGACGATGAACTAGCTGCTGAGTTAATTTATGCAGGTGGCGGTAATACAGTATTGCTTTTTTCCGACAAGCAATATGCTCTGCAATTTACTCAGATTTTGAGCAAGAGAATCTTAGAAGAAGCACCGGGTATCAATCTTGTTGCAGTCCATAAAGAGTTTGATTGGGATAATCAATCTCTTTATGAGGTAGTTCAGGATTTGATGAGAAATGACTTGGATACTAAAAAGCAAAGCAGAATACCCTCTGCACCATTGCTAGGTTTAGGCGTAACAGCAACTTGCAGATCCACTCAGTTAGTTGCTGTAGGGATGAGCGAGAAATTTGAAGATGATGAACCTTATCTTATTTCAAGAGAAATCCAGAAAAAACTGGATGCGGTTCGTTTGGCAAATCGTAAACTGAGAGAACGATTAATCAACACAAGTTCCGAAATTTATGAATTTCCCCTAAGAACTGACTATATGGGTCGTTCAGCAGGAGATTCCAGCTATGTTGCTGTGATTCATGCTGATGGTAATGGCATGGGCAAACGCTTTCAAAAATTTGGTAACAATAAATGCAATCGGGACTACATTATCGCTATGCGTCAACTGTCCCACAGCGTTAATCAGGCTGGTATTACAGCACTCAAAAACGTAGTTGATATACTGGTTAAATCTATTGAGATAGATAAAGATAGGAAGATAAAAGTAAAGGAGCAGTTTGAAATCAAAGATAATTACTTACCCTTCCGTCCTCTTGTTTATGGTGGTGATGATCTCAAAGGATTATTGAGTGAAGAATGCGATAACTTAATCGCTGTACTTTCTGATTATAAACGGGATTGGGAGAAGGTTGCTTGTAACTTGTTCGGTACACTTGGTAGCACTCTTGGAACAATGGCAGCAGTTCATGTGGGAGATGCTTGTTTACCTGATGACTTGCGTCAAGCCGTTGCCTTCCAAATTCAGGATGAAACGTTAACAAAAATAGAGGTACTTGATTCACTGACAACTATCCGTCGTCAAACTGCAATAGACCCACAATCTGGTACATCAGATGAGGGAAGTTTACGTTCCTACCGTGTTGTTTTACGTGACCTTTGTTTCACGGCTGACTTAATTTTTGAGAAAACTCCAAATGATGAAATGCTATCGCTTTTAGCTGTTGGCGCTATGGCACTCCGACGCTTGGGTAGTGGACGTAATCGAGGTCGAGGTCACGTTCAATGTAGGTTACACGATTCAGAAGGGAATGATATTACCAATAAACATCTAAATAATTTTGGCAAAGATATTAAGGAGAAAGTTGGATGAAAGCCATTATTTTAACATTAGAAACTCAGCAACCCATTCTTGCTACTTCATTTCAAGGCGATCCAAATAGTGATGTGTCATATCCTTATATTCCTGGCAGCATGATTCGTGGTGCAATTATTGGGCGTTATATGAGACAGCATCACTTGTCAGAACTTGACTTAACCAATGATGAAGTGAAGCGACTTTTCTTTGATGCTAAAAGTACTCGCTACTTAAATGCGTATATTTTGAGTCAAAAAAATCAACGAACTCTTCCTATTCCTTTGTCTTGGTTCAAGGATAAGGATGCAGAATTTACTGATAATTTACCTATAACTGTATATGATTTCAGTATTGAAAAAGGAGAAGACCCAGAAACTCCAAAAGCTGTTGGTGAATACTTCTGGGCAAAGGAAGGAGGGATTGTAAAGTTATATAAAGAAAAGCGACGGATTAATATTCATAATTTTCGCGATCGCAAAAAAGGGAGAGCGACAGATAATCAAGGTGAACTCTTCCGCTACGAGGCTTTAGATGCAGGACAAACCTTTCAATCTATCATCCTTTGTGAAGATGACGATGTAGAAACCATTCAGAATTTATTAGCCGAACCAAATATCTGGTTAGGAGGTTCTCAAAGTGCGGGATACGGATATACTAAAATTATTGCAACCCAACCATATAGCACGAATTGGAGTGAAATAGGAATTCCAGCAGAAGACCGAGAAAATGATGACGTTTTGAGTATCACCCTTCTCAGTGACACGCTGTTAAGAAACGATCAGGGTCAACCTGTAGCCGATCCAAGTTTGATTAAACAAGCGATCGAGGATGTTTTAAATATAACCTTGCCTCAACCTAAACCGGGAGGTATTTTCACGAGCAGTATTATAATCGGTGGCTTTAACCGGAAATGGGGATTGCCTTTACCTCAAGTTCCAGCCTTAACAGCAGGGAGTGTGATTGTTTTTGAAAGTGAAGATATTGCAATTACTACAGAACAAATTAAGCTACTTGAAGTTTGCGGAATTGGAGAGAGAAGAGAAGACGGTTTTGGGAGGATTGCTGTAAATTGGCTAAACGATGAATATATTCAAGTAAAATTAGCCAAGTTATCTAGTACCTCCAGCTTACCGCCGTTAAGAAGCGAAGACTCGCGGCTTTTGGCTGAACAAATGGCACAAAGACTGTTGGAACAAAAGCTAGAACAATATATTCAAAAACAAGTTGGATATTTAAACTTGGATGAGGGCATGAGTAACAGCCAATTATCACGACTGCAATCTGTTGCCCGACAAGCACTTCCCAACGGAGATTGTAATTTAGTTATCTCGCTGCTAAATAACTTACCCTCTAATGCTAAGAATCAGTTTGAGCGCATAAAATTAGGAAACAAATCGTTCAGAAAACAGCTAGACGAGTGGTTAGAAAATCCGACAAATTGGATTAATAGCATAGAAGTCAAGATTGCTGATGTAGAGCGCAAATTTGATGACGATCGCGCCCAACAAGATAAGCTAGCTGAAAAGTACACGCTACGCCTAATTATGGCAGTGGCGAAGAAGGCAACTAAGGAGAAAAACTAATGAGTCTTGAACGCCTGAACCGCCACCAACGCCCTATTGCTAAACGCATCATTGTACGAGGCAGATTAATTTTAGATACTCCGACTTGTCTGGGAAGTGGTGATGCAGATAGTCCAACTGATTTAGCATTACTCAGAGATAGTATTAGTGACCATGCTATTTTAACAGGTTCATCTATTGCAGGTGCTTTGAGAAATTACTTACGTGAGTATGAGCATGGGTATGTGACAGGTGAACAAGAGTGCGATCGCGCTACTTCCCTATTTGGTGGAACCCGTCGTGATGATGATGGTGAACAAAGTCCATTAATTGTGAATGATGCCATCAGTAGCAAGATACCGACTGTGGAATTGAGAGATGGAGTAGAAATTGAAGGAAAAACTGGTACAGCCAAAAAAGGTCAGAAATACGACTTAGAGCTATTAGCCGCCGGAACTGAATTTTCTCTATGTTTTGAATTACTGATAGAGCAGAAACAAGACCCCAGAGAACAGCAAAATTATGAAGATAGGCTAGTAAAATCACTAGCATTAGCTTTACGAGGCTTAGAGCTTGGTGAAATTAGCATTGGCATGAAAAAGCGACGGGGCTTTGGTCGCTGTAAAGTGAAAACGTGGCAAGTTTGGCAATTTGACCTCACTCAAGATGATAAAAGATTAGAATGGCTACTATTTGAGCATTGGTGTACAGAATTATTACCAGAACACGAAACGTATTCGTCAATTGCTACTGCTCTTGGGCTGTCTTTGGATGAAGAGGAAGACAAACGCGAATGAAACGCTTAGAACTTGGTTAGAGGAACAAGCGAGAACCTGTAACCTAAATTATCTGCTAGCTCATGCTGAAGACGGTGTAATTTGGGGTCGCTTTGATTCAGGCAAATTAACCACAGCGGAACAGATATTTCACCAGCCTGAGTTTAACGTAGATTTTCCATCCCTACGAGTCTTCACCCTTCAACAATGCCGTATCTTTGGCAAAAATACTGAAGTGATGCTCTGGAAAGTGGGTCAAGACGACTGGAAAGCACGTTCCATTGAGGATAAATATCTGTCAGAAGAGGACTATATTTCCGAAAATCAAATCCTTTGGGGAACTAAAGCCGAGAAGGAATCCAATGGATTTACTTTAGTGTCAGATGGCTCTCAAGGTTTAAAACACGCTGTACCTTTAAGTGGGAGTTTTAAAGGTAAAGATTCTCGATTCTTACGTTTAAAAGTACATCATTATATTCATTATGATGATGGAGTAGCTCGTATCTATTTGAGTCGTCTGGTTAATTTATATTTTGATAGCAATACTTAGATTTTGATTATTTGTCTCAATAGCATCGAACTCACATTAAAATAAGAATAGATTGCATTAAGGAGCAAATTATGATTACCACTCGCGAACACTATCAAAAAATGACGGCTGAAGAATACTTAGAATGGGAAGCCAAGCAAGAATTTCGCCATGAATAAGCTGAACCGTTACCGAGTGGCGATCGCCATCAACTGATTAACCCAGTGCGTCTAATTGTACATCACTACATTACCTATGATGATGATGGAGTAGCTCGTATCTCTCTAAGTCGTCTTGTCAACATAACTACTAACAAGGAATCAATCAATGCTTCCCAAACATCTCAAAAAAGTACCGGAAGATCGTAATGCGATCGCACCGTACAATTTTGTCGAATTACCTGAAAAAGTGGTAGAAGCAGAACCTCTACCTGACAATGATAGATATTGCCCAAATCGGCATACGGGTCAAATTATATGTACACTGATCACTGAATCACCTCTGTATATTCGGTGTGCTTTAACTCCAACTGACTTCGCCAATTTTGGGGATAAAAATAATGAAGATTTGACTCCAGAGCAGCGCCGTAAACGTGCAGATTTCTTCACCAACCCCGCTAATCAGCGTCCTACTCTGCCTGGTAGTAGTTTAAGGGGGTTGTTGCGGACTTTGGTAGAAATTGTTAGCTTTGGTAAGCTTGAGCAGGTATCTGAGCAACAACGATTTTTTTTCCGTGCGGTTGCTACTGACAAAGATGAACCGTTAAAAAAAGAATATGAAAAGTATCTAGATAAGGGAAGAAAGGTTAAAGCTGGTTATCTTACCAAGGAAACTGATGGTTGGTACATTCGTCCGGCACTTTCTATTGAGGATAAACCATTCGTTTGGGTTGAAGAAAAAGACTTGTGGGGTAAAATTACTGAACTCATCCCCATGAAATCTTCCGACTACCGCCCACAATATAAATACAATATCAGTTTTGGGAATCTGTATTCTAAAAATTGTCGTCGGTTTGCTAAAGATGTCAGCAGTGACTGTGAAGCTTACAAATATAGGGGTGTATTAGTCACGAGTGGCAATATGTTGGAAGCTAGTGATAATCCAGATAACCTCCAGCGCAAAAATTACTGCCTAATTCGAGAACCTGACACCAATGCCGAACTCCTCAAGATTAGCGATGATGCCATAGAGAATTATTGCCATGCTTTAACCACCTTTCAGAAAGGAAAATCACCTTATGAGAAAAACCCATTTAACGAAAACTTGGGAGTTTTAACACAGGGTCGTGCTATTTTTTACTGTCAGCCACAGCAAGTAAAAATCTTAACTTTATTTGGTCAAAGTCCAAATTTTCGTATTCCCTTCTCTTTTACAGGTGATGGACGTGCTGCTTCAGCCGTTGATTTTGTTCCTGATTATTTGCACAACGCTGAAATTTTAGATATGGCTGAAGCAATATTTGGCTATGTTAGAAATGAAAAACAGGATAAAAATCAAGCGCGTGCTGGACGTGTCTTTATCAGTGATGCCATCTGTGAAAGAACGGCTGGTGATGATATCTGGTTAAAAAATGACCCAATTACGCCTAAGATTCTAGCTAGTCCTAAACCGACTACATTTCAGCACTACTTAGTTCAAACTGACCCAGAAGCTAGAAAGTGCGAATTAAAGCACTACGCCAATAAGCCAGAAAAGGAAACAGTCATCCGAGGACATAAGCTCTACTGGCACAAAGGATGTTCACCTTCAATTGTTCTTAAGGATTCTGAAGCTTCAGAAAGCCAAACCACTCAGATTAAGCCGATTAAAGCTGGAGTCTCTTTTACATTTACTATAGATTTTGAGAATCTTAGTGATGTGGAGCTTGGTGCTATCCTTTGGGTACTGAATATTGCACAAAAGGAAGAGTACCGCCTCTCAATTGGCATGGGTAAACCACTGGGAATGGGAGCCGTAAAGATTACGCATCAGCTACATCTGAGCGATCGCAAACAACGATACAAAAAGCTATTTCAAGATAATAACTGGCATATCGGAGAAAAATCTGATGGGGCTGATACACAGGATAGATGTGCGAAAGTGTTTGAAAAGTATGCCCTCAATCATATCAGTGAGGCAGATCAGCCGAACACAAGTAAAGCCACAACTTTAGAAGAATTACCCCGTATCAAGATGCTTCTGGCAATGCTCAGTTGGTCTGGTGTTTCCAGGAATGAAGCACGATATATGGAAATTGAGCGTGATCACCAGCCAAGGATTGGAACTGATAAAAATGAGTACAAAGAGCGTCCAGTTCTACCGACTCCTTTACAAGTAATAGGATGGGAAGATAACCGGAAGATGAGCAAGCCTAATCCATCACCTAAGCCCAGAGCAAAGGGAAGTAAGCCTGTGCTTAAAAAATCTAAGCCGCCCACTCGTCGAAACAAGGAGGGTGGCAATCCAGCTTTTGCTAGACCTCCGAAACCACCAAAGCGTCAGTGATAAGTAAAGGTAGCACCAGATCCGGTGAAAAGTAAGAGCAACATGGGGGTAGTTAACCCGGATTTAGTCTGAGCCATAGGCAGGGGAATTTTTTATTTGGCACAGATTGCCGTTTTTTCCAAATCAACGTTATAATCTGATTTGTGTCAGTGTGTTTCCTTGGAAACGCCGCTACACACAAGGAAGGGCGCGTAGCTCAGTGGATAGAGCACCAGATTCCGGTTCTGGGTGTCGGGGGTTCAAATCCCTCCGTGCTCGTTAAACTTTCGATTGACCATTATTTGTCATCGTTGTCAGATTAGTGTCATCGGCTCTCCAGTAGGACGAGGGTAGGGGTTATTGATACGGTCGAGGGTAGTAGTTTTCCGTTTGATGAAGGCTTGTTGTTGGTTATTGAGGTCGCCTTTTTCGTTCATCTTAGTTAAAGTTTTGGCGATGTCTGCTGCTTTTTCGGCACGAACTTCCTCATGCTGCGATATTATTCAGTTTCCTTGATCCCGAATAAGTCATGTCACAATCCTGGTGCTGACTTTTGGCATCCCATCCGATAATAAGGCGATGTTGAGTTTCGTGTAGGTACAGCCCGCCGTAGGCATCGCGTCTCTCGATTCAGGTCAATTTTGTAATCTTCTATAATGTATAGTTTCGGAGGCAGATTGTAAGAACTCTTGCCTTAGAATCCAATAGATTTTGCTCAGGTTATCGATGAAACTGACGCTTTCTCGCTTATACAATCTGTTGCTTACTGCTTGCGACGATCTGCGCGGTAGTATGGATGCTAGTGAGTACAAAGAGTATGTCTTTGGCATGTTGTTCTTGAAGCGGGCAAGCGATCTCTTTGACCAACGCCGTGCTGAGTTACAAGCAGAGTTAGCAGCTAGAGGCATGGCTGAAGAAGATATCGAGGTAGAGTTAGAAGACCCCGATAATTACTCTAGCAAATACTTCTATGTGCCACCTCGCGCCCGCTGGAATGAGGGCTGGCAAGAAGAAGTGATTGATGATAATGGTCAGCGTCAAATCGTCAAGCATCCGGCTCTCAAGCATGTTAAAAATAATGTCGGTACGACTCTTAATAAAGCTCTAGAGGCAATTGAAGATGCTAACCCGGATGTATTGGAAGATGTACTCAAGGGCATTAACTTCAACCGCAAAATCGGGCAGCGAACGCTGGACGACGATACATTGTCTGATTTTTTGCAGAACTTCGAGAAGATTCCTTTAAAAGACAGCGATTTTGAGTTTCCCGATCTGTTGGGGGCAGCTTACGAGTGGCTAATCAAATACTTTGCTGACTCGGCGGGCAAAAAGGCGGGAGAATTTTATACCCCAGCGGAGGTGGTGCGGGTTTGCGTCGAAATTTGTGACCCAGAGGAGGGGATGCGGGTATATGACCCTACTGTCGGCTCAGGCGGGATGCTGATTCAAATGCGGGACTATCTGCGGGAAAAGGGGAGAAATGCTGAGGAACTGGCTCTGTTTGGACAGGAGAAAATGGGGACAACCTGGTCTATCTGCAAGATGAATATGCTGCTGCATGGCATCTCCCATGCGGATATTCGTCAAGCGGATACCATCCGCGAACCCCAGCACTTGGACGAAAATAACGAACTCAAACGCTTTGATCGCGTTTTAGCCAATCCCCCCTTTAGCCAGAACTATATTAAAAAAGATCTGGTATTCACCGGACGGTTTCCGGTGATGATGCCGGAAAAGGGCAAAAAGGCTGACCTGATGTTTGTGCAGCACATGCTGGCGGTGTTGAAGCATGATGGTCGCTCGGCAACAGTAATGCCCCATGGTGTGCTATTTCGAGGGGGAGAGGAGCATGAAGCCCGCAAATACTTTATCAATCACGGTTATCTAGAAGCGATTATCGGTCTACCCAGTAACCTGTTTTATGGCACTGGGATTCCGGCGTGTATTCTCGTGCTGAATAAGATGGGGGCGACGACTCGCGATCGCGTCCTGTTTATCAATGCCGATCGCGAATACCGTGAGGGCAAAGCGCAGAACTTCCTGCGCCCCGAAGATGTTGATAAAATTGTCTATGCCTATCGCACTAAGGAAAACATTCCCGCCTATGCGCGGTTAGTGCCTAGGGCGGAGATTGCTGAGGAGGACTACAACTGCAATATCCGCCGCTATGTGGATAATGCCCCACCGCCCGAACCCCATGATGTGCGTGCCCATCTGCATGGGGGTGTGCCCAAGGTGGAAGTCGATAGCCTCAAGCACTTCTGGCAGAACTATGGGCAGTTGCGAGAGGATGCCTTTGTGCCCCGTGATCAGACTTATCTTGACTTTGCCCCAGTGCTGACGAGTAAGCGCGACATTGCCGACTTTGTGGCGACTCACCAAAGTGTGACGACGCGGCATGAACAGTTTATGGAAAGGCTAGAGGAGTGGTGGGAGGCAAATCTACCCGTTGTGGAGGCTCTAGCCCCCGATGCAGCGAATCAGGAAGCTCGCCCCCGGAATGTCTATATTATGCGGAATCGTTTGCTCAGGAGCATTGAAGAGAAATTAGCCAACCAGCAGTTACTCACGTCTTTTCAGGTGCGGGGGGCATTTGCCAACTATGTGGATATATTGAAGGCAGATTTTAAGTCCATTGCAGCCAGTGGTTGGGGGGCAGAACTGATTCCCGATGAGGATATTTTGCAGAGCCAGTTCCCGGAAGTTTTAGAGGAATTGGAGCAAGCGCAGACTCGGCTGGCGGAGTTACAGGCACTATTTGCTGCTGCCGATGCGGAAGATTTTGAGGATACCGACGACACGGGAGTATTGCCTAGTGAGGAGGTGAAAAGTCAAAAAGAGGAGTTGAAGACTTGGACGACGGAGTGGAAGGCGCAGATCAAACAGGTTAAAGCTTTGGCTGGCAATATCTTCACTGAAATTAAGGGGGCGAATTTGTTACCCCCAGGTGCTAAGAAAGGCTTTTATTGCACTGAAGGATTTACCCAAAAAGAGGTGCTGTTTACTAACGGTAATCGTATTCTGGAGCTTGCTGCTGATGTGGGTCATATCAGTGAGTATGCTATTCCTTTGAAAGAGGCAATGGAACGGGGACAACACGCCTATAATCAGGCAGCAAGGATTACCGCCAGCTTGGAGCGTCACAAGGCTTTAGAAGATGAAGTGAGAACGCTCCGGGCTAATATTAGGAGTATTGAGCATAATCGCGATGAACTGGTGCAAAGTGCCCGTGAAAAGATTTCTACGGATGAAGCTCGCACGGTGATTATTGAGCGTCTGCGGAAGACGCTGATGGAGATCTACGAAACCTATTTACGGGCGGATCAGCGGGCTTGTGTGCGGGCGGTTGAGAATTTGTGGGAGAAGTATGCGGTGACAGCGAAGGAGATTGAAGCGCAACGGGATACAGTAGCGCAGGAGTTACAGGCGTTTTTGGTGGAGTTGGGATATGAGTGAAGGAATAAAGCTTTCAGAAGTTTGTAAGATTAAAGGAGGTAGTGGCTTTCCTGAAAAATACCAAGGCAAAAAAGCGGGAAAATATCCCTTTATAAAGGTAAGTGACATGAACTTACCAGAAAATCGACAGACGATTACTAAAGCTAACAACTATGTGGATGACAATCTTGTCAAGTCTTTGGGCTTAACCGTTTTTCCGGAAAACACGATTGTTTTTGCGAAAGTTGGTGCAGCAGTTTATTTGAATAAAAGGAGAATTCTCTCTGAAGATACGATAATAGATAACAATATGATGGGGGTAGTACCACACCATATTGATTATTTTTTTCTATATTATTTACTACTCAATGTAGATTTATCTATATTTACTCAGCCGGGAGCTTTGCCTTCTGTTAACCAAAATATTGTTGGGAATTTACTTATACCTAACTATCGCCTTGAGCGGCAGATACATATCAGGAACATACTTGGTAGTATCGATCGCGCGATCGCACATACAGAAGCCCTGATCGAGAAATACCAGCAGATTAAGGCAGGGCTGATGCACGACTTGTTTACCCGTGGCATTGGTGCGGATGGCAAGCTGCGCCCTCCCCGTGACGAAGCGCCGGAGTTGTATCAGGAGAGTGCGATCGGTTGGATTCCAAAAGACTGGGAGATCAAGCTACTAGGAGAGCTTTGCAATATTACTTCAGGGGGAACACCAAATAGAAGTAAAAGTAAGTTTTGGGGAGGTAATATCCCGTGGATTAAAACTGGCGAAATCAAATATAACCGAATAGAAGATTCTGAAGAATACATAACAAAGGAAGGTCTTAATTCATCATCAGCAAAGCTTTTCCGTGAAGGCACAGTTGTTATGGCTATATACGGTGAAGGCAACACAAGGGGGAGAGTTGCAATACTTGGGATTGATTGTGCTTCAAATCAAGCTTGCGTTGGCTTTGAGTTTAATAATTTAGTTCAAAGTCAATTCATGTATTTTTTGTTTGAGCAGAAATATTGCGTTTTAAGAGACATGAGCAATGATGGCAGTCAAAAAAACTTAAGTGCAACACTCTTGAAAAATATGAGCATTGCTTTTCCTAGAAATCAGGATGAGCAAGAAAGAATTACAAACTTTCTGCTCTCCATAAATCAGAAAATTGAGCAAGAGAGAGAACATCGAACTAAGCTACACAAACAAAAGTCTGGCTTGATGCACGATTTACTCACTGGCAAAGTCCCAGTCAAAGTTGCATCTGATGAAGTGGATTATATTTCAAACTAGCCCTATCGCCTGTCCTGATAGCAATGCTATCATCAGCATAAGCAATCTCTTCAAAACCCCATCGCTATGGCTAATCTAATTGTTCGTAACATCGACGATGCCATTGTCAAAGCACTGAAACAACGGGCTAGTCGCCACGGCATCAGTGCCGAAGCCGAGCATCGCAAAATCTTGGAGCAAGTTCTATTGCATCCGCCCCAAAAATCCTTTGCTGAAGTGCTTCGCCTCATTCCCAATGTTGGCAAAGATACCGACTTTGAACGATCTTTGACAGTCTCATACCCCCCAAATCCCCCAAATCATGAAAACCAATATTGAAATAGACGAAGCCTTAATTGCCGATGCCCTGCAAACCACTGGGCTAACCACCACCGATCAAGTAATCGAGTTGGCTCTAAAAACGCTATTACAGCTCAAGCACCAAGAAAAAATCAAAGCTTTTCGAGGCAAGTTGTCCTGGGAGGGCGACCTCGACCTGATGAGGACAGATACATGATTTTAGTCGATTCCAGCCTTATCAGGTAGCTTATGTCTGAATACACCGAAGTCGAACAGCCATTTCTACAGCAATTACAAACCCTCAGTTGGCAAATTATCGACCAGGGCGCACAAATCCCCAGTGACCCCACCAAAAGCCTACGGGCTAACTTTCGCCAGTGGCTACTACCCCAGGTCTTTAACCAATCCGTCGCAGCCCTCAACACTAACGCCGACGGCACTTCCTGGCTCACTCCCAAACAACTCCAAGACCTGCAAGACCAAATCCTGCGCCAGCCCAACCGCACCCTCCTCGAAGCTAACGAAGCCATTCAAAAACTGCTGTTCAAGTCCCAAGTCGATGTCAACGAACAAACCGGGGAAGAAGACCCTGTAGTAAAACTGATCGACTTTGCAAATCCCCAAAACAACCAGTTTCACGCCATCAACCAGTTCCGCATCGATACACCGGGCTGCGTTAAGCAATACATCATTCCCGACATTGTGCTATTCGTGAACGGCATCCCCCTGGTGGTGGTTGAGTGTAAAAAAGGCAGTGCCACCTGCGCTAACCCCATGTCCGCAGCCTTTGAGCAGCTCCAGCGTTACATGAACCAGCGAGAAGAGACCACCCGGCATGGTTTACGGGAAGGAGAACCGCGCCTGTTTCATCCCAATCTGTTCATTGTTCGCAGCACAGGCGTTGAAGCTGACTATGGTACGATCACCTCCGAAGCAGAGCATTTCTATCCCTGGAAAACCCAGTATCCTCAACCAGAGAGTACCGCCGCAGGGCTGAACCAACAACAGCAACTCATCAACGGTATGCTCAATAAAACCAACCTACTGAGCATCTTGCGGACTTCTAGCGTCTTTATGGACAGCGATAGCGGTCCCCGCATTAAGGTGGTGTGCCGTTACCAACAGTTTCGAGCAGCCAACAAAATTATCGAACGTCTACGCCAAGGTCAAACCGCAGCCGAAAAAAGTGGTGTTGTCTGGCACACCCAAGGATCGGGCAAAAGCCTAACTATGGTATTTGTGGCGCGGATGCTGCGAGCATCGTCAGACCTGAGCGACTACAAAATCGTGCTGATTAACGATCGCGTCGATCTCGAAAAGCAGTTGTCTAAAACCGCCACCCTGATTGGCGGGCGGGTTTATCCGATTGAAAGCACCCAAGCCCTCCGAGACCACCTATCAACGGATGCCTCCGATATCAATATGGTGATGGTGCATAAGTTTCAGCAGCGCGATCGGGTCATGCCTCTGAAAGTTGCCGAAGCCCTAGGCACTTATCGCCCTATTCCTAGCAACCAGACTTTTGGCGTAGTCAATCACTCCTCCCGCATCGTGCTGATGATTGACGAGGCTCACCGCACCCAAAGCTCCGACCTGGGCGATAACGTCTTTGAAGCCTTTCCCAACGCTGCCCGTCTTGCCTTCACTGGCACCCCCCTCATTACCGAGCGACACGGTGAAAAGAAAACCCATAAACGCTTTGGCAGCTACATCGACACCTATCGGCTTATGGATGCCGTACCCGACGGCACTACGCTACAAATTTTGTACGAAGGTCGTACCTCCGACGATGCCCTCAACGATAAACACGGCTTTGAAACCCGCTTTGAAAATCTCTTTCGCGATCGCAGTGACGAAGAGTTACTAGCAATCAAGAAGAAATACGGGGCGACAGGCGACTTGTTAGAAGCCGAGCAACGGATTAGCGCGATCGCCCAAGACCTGGTGAAACACTACCTAGAAAATATTTTTCCTAACGGCTTTAAAGCCCAAGTGGTGTGCCATTCTAAACTCGCTGCTGTGCGTTATCAAAAAGCAATCCATCAAGCCTTAGCCGACACCGTAGCCCGCTTAAAAGCGCAACCTAACCCCGACCTCGAACTGATCCGCAAAGTACGCTTCCTCAAGGCAGCAGTGGTAATCTCCGGCAGTGGCACTAATGAGCCTACCTACGTCACCGAAGCCCGCCAGCAAGTCCGAGCTTGGAATGCCGTCGATAACTTTTGCCGTCCCTTCGACTTTGACGATCCCGATAAGCCTCATACTGGCATTGCCTTTTTGGTTGTGTGTGACATGCTACTCACGGGCTTTGATGCCCCCATTGAGCAGGTGATGTATATCGATAAAAAAATGAAAGAGCATACATTGCTACAAGCGATCGCCCGCACCAACCGAGTCAAGAAAGGCAAACAGCGGGGCTACATCGTCGATTACATCGGTCTCACCGAAAATTTGACAGAGGCTCTGACTCTGTATGCAGCCACTAATGAACAACAGGAATTGGCTCAGGGCTTAAAAAGCATTGCCTCTGAGATGCCCGTGTTAGAGGAGCGATACCAACGCCTGCTACAGCTATTTGCAGAGCATAAGGTCGCCAAAGTACGGGACTATGCCGAAGGGAACCTAGAGACCATCCAAGCAGATGCTGCTGTGGTTCATGAGGCGGTTAAGCTACTCAAAAACGAGAAAATCCGGGCTGACTTTGAGGTCTATCTGAAAAAATTCCTGGCAAGTCTGGATATTATCCTGCCCAACCCCATTGCTCAAAAATACCGAGTGCCTGCCAAACGGTTGGGCTATATCCTCCAAGTCACCAAAGAGCGTTACAAAGACACTAGCCTCAACCTGGGCGACGCTGGCAAAAAAGTCCGGGATCTAATCAACGAGCATTTGATTAGTCTGGGCATCAACCCCAAAGTGCCTCCCGTAGAGCTGCTATCGCCAGACTTTATGGCGCAACTTAACCAGCACGCAGGCAACAACGACGAAGCCAAGGCTAGTGAAATGGAGCACGCCATCCGCAAGCATTGCACTGTCCACCACGATGAAGACCCAGCCTTTTATCAAAGCCTATCAGAGAAAGTCGAGTACCTGATCGAAGAATATCACGACCGCTGGGACAAGCTCGCCAAAGAGTTAGAGAAAATCCGCGAAGAGGCGATCGCGGGTCGTCAGCAGGGTGAAGAGGGCATGAGTAAAGAAGCAACAACCTTCTACGAACACATCGCCAACCAGGTCTTTGAAAATGGAGAGATACCCCCAGATGCCAAACCCAAGATCAAGGTGCTGATGGAAGCAGTTGTCGAAACCTTACAAGATAGTATTGGCAGCATCGATTTCTGGAATAATAGCGATAAGCAAAAGCGAACCCGCAGTGAAATCAAGACTGCACTTACCCTTACTGGCATTGTCGAGTTGAAAGTAAATCGTGAACGGATCGCCGTTGAAATTATGAAACTCGCCAAAAACCGACACAACGAACTATTGAAAGGTACAACTGACAACCCATGAATATCCGCTGTGTCAGAGATATAGAATACCAGTTACTACCTGGTAGCCCGCGTAAAACCACCGATATTGTGATTGAGCGTGATGGCAGAGTAACCTTGCGCCCACCGATTGATTACACCCCGGAACAAGCCGATGCAGTAGTAGAAAGCAAGCGTCTATGGATCTACCGCAACTTAGCTGAATGGAAAGACCTCAATGCCAGTGCCGTAGTGCGCGAGTGGGTCAACGGTGAAACTTTTCTGTACCTGGGTCGTACTTATCGTTTGGCATTAGTATCAAATCAAGACCGTGCCCTCAAGCTCAAAGAAGGCTACTTTCGCTTAGATCGTCAAGTCGTTGAGCAAGGCGGTAATGCAGCAGCAAAACAAGCATTTATATCGTATTTCATCGAGAAGGGTCAGCAACGTTTTCGCGATCGCGTCAAATATTTTGCTCCTAAAGTCGGCGTTCAGCCTGGGGGAGTCAAAGTCAAAGACATGGGCTACCGCTGGGCTAGTTGTGGCAAAAGTGGCTGGCTTAATTTTCATTGGAAAGGCATGATGGCATCACCCAGAATTATTGATTACATTGTGGTTCATGAGCTATGCCATTTCCACCACCGTAATCATAGCGATCTCTTCTGGAACGAAGTAGATAAGGTGATGCCCGACTACCGGGAGAGAAAAGAGTGGCTTAGAAAAAATGGTGCCAGTTTGACCGTATAGGCAACTTAGACCATCGCATCGACAATTTGAGAATACTGTTGTTTTATCAAAAACCTAGAAATTCATCGATGAGGTTGTTTCGCTCATCTTCAGATAACTGATAAAATACCTTTTTAGTCAACTCTGGAGAGGCATTTTTTGAAAACCAGTCCCCATCAGGATTATCTTGTATTACCAAAAAATAGTGTAATCGTTTCTCTATCGCCTCTTTGTCTGATTTGTCTAACTGTCCTATGCGCTTCAACCAATGATGGTTAGAATCTTTAAAACAGTTACCATCAACGGTGTATATTTGATGTATTAAAGCATAATATTCAGTATCAAGATTATTCCTTTGAGTTGGATTAATCGGGTAAACCGTTGGTAAACCCTTGTATATCTCTCGTGAACTCAATGGGATAATTGCAAATGTCTGCATGTCATCCGAGTTATTTCTAAATTGCTCACTTGTCCAAACAAGGTGAGGATGACTGCCTCTCAAAACTCGACTAGCATTAAGCTTTTCTGTACAATCTTTATGATTACACTCGATCTGACTGGGTTCTTTTAAATCATAAATATGAACATGACCCTGCTTACAGCGCAAAGAAACACGATCAGGATTAATCAAGTAGATCCATCCTTGCCGAGGTTTTTGTCCAGCCATTTTACAAACCTAACTCACTCACCAATTTTTCTCGTTCGGCGTTTAAATTAAGCTTAACTGTTTCTTCAGCTTGATGAATTTGCCTCATTTCCAGCATTGGAGCCGTATTATGTACATAATCTAATAACTGTTCAAATTTTGCGGCACTAGCCCACTCTCTTCTAATGTTATCAAGCATTAGTTTTAGACCCAAAGGTAAATTTATATCAGTTGTGATATCTGCTTCTATGCCTAGTCTAATAAAGGTAATCCTGCCTTCAGCTTCCTGGGCAATCTCTTTCTCGTCCATTTGACTGAGAGCTGCGTCTATATCTTCATGCCAGGGACTATGGTGGTAGTAACACCAGTTTAATTCAGTAAGCTGCTTTCCTGTCCATTTAACCGTATAAAGATCAGCCAAATATAAAAAATTAATGAGCTGTGTTTTTGTGATATGTCCTTTTGTCTTATAGACAAAATATTTGATGAGTTGCTTCAACATCATTCCTTTTAATGCTGATACCTAGATCGTCAGTCAAGTATTATGAGAAACCGGGTTTCTCGCGAAGATGACAGAAATAAGCTGTTCGGCATTTAAACCTTAATGTCAATAATGGCAAAATCCTTGTAGTGCGTTAAGCGAAGCCATGCCGCAGGCTTTGCATCTTGCTCGCTACCTATTCCCAATTTAAATGCATGACAGCTTATCAAGCTTTCACCCAAAGAAACCCAGTTTCTTGACCGAGGCATCCAATTACATACCCATGATTTCATATCCAGCATCGACATATAAAACCTGACCCGTGATCCCACTGGCGAGATCACTCGATAAGAAGGTGGCGGTATTGCCAACTTCTAGCTGGGTAACGGTTCGTCGTAGGGGTGCTACCTGTTCCACATGATGAATCATATCCAAGATGCCGCCCACCGCTGAAGACGCTAGGGTGCGGATTGGACCAGCGGAAATCGCATTGACCCGAATATTACTCGGTCCCAATTCGGCGGCGAGATAACGGACGCTCATCTCCAATCCCGACTTGGCAATCCCCATGACATTATAATTGGGGATCACCTTCACGCCGCCAAGATAAGTCAAGGTAACGATACTTCCCCCCTCTTTCATTAGGGGTTTAGCAGCATCGGCTAGTCGGGTGAGGGAATAGGTACTAATTTCTAAGGCTGTGGTAAACCCTTGTCGCGAGGTTTGGCTAAATTCTCCCGATAAGTCCTCTTTATTGGCAAAGGCAAGGCAATGGATGAGGATATCCAGTTTACCCCACTGCTTCCCAATCGACTCAAAAGTGGCGTCAATTTGAGCATCATCCTGGACGTTACAGGGTAAGAAGACACTTGGTTGTAGCGGTTCTACCAAGTCTCTGACTTTCTTCTCATAGCGTCCCTTCTCATCGGGTAAATAGGTGACTCCCAACTCCGCACCCGCTTGGTGCAACTGTTGGGCAATGCCCCAGGCGATTGATCGATTGTTGGCAATCCCAGTCACTAGGGCATTCTTTCCAGTCAAATTCAGCATAGGTATCTTAATTCTTCAAGACAATAAAACAAAGAATAACCGTGTTTGGGCGATGTTCGTTGTATGATAACGCCAAACCGTTAGCTATCAACTCAATTCGTCAGGTGTCCGTTGACATCTCACCTCATTATGTAACAATTGGTACAAAAAACCTATTGGGACTCAGATTAAGTATTCTTGAATACAATATAGAGATCGTTCATTGAGCCGATTTTGGAGTCTCAAGCTTCATCGGCGATCACTTAGAAGTCAGTAAGGCTTTGGCGCAAGGGTAATAGGTATGGTCGTAATGCAAGATAGACCGTTAGCAGCTGTGTTCCGTCAAATCGGCGGAAGCTCATTTCCTCCCGTTGTTGAAACCTTTGAGCGGGGCAAAACTATTTTTTTCCCAGGAGATCCCGCTGAACGGGTCTACTTTCTAATGAAAGGCGCTGTGAAGCTTTCCCGGGTATATGAGGCGGGGGAAGAAATTACAGTTGCTTTGTTGCGGGAAAATAGTGTATTTGGGGTATTGTCATTGATTACCGGTCACCGCTCTGATCGGTTTTACCATGCGGTAGCGTTTACCCCGGTTGAACTGCTTTCAGCTCCGATTGACCAGGTAGAGCAAGCGCTCAAGGACAACCCAGAGCTATCTATGTTGATGCTCCAGGGACTGTCCTCGCGGATTTTACAGACGGAAATGATGATCGAGACATTGGCTCACCGGGATATGGGATCTCGCTTGGTCAGTTTTTTATTGATTCTCTGCCGTGACTTTGGGGTTCCTGGCAAGGATGGGATTACCATTGACTTGAAGCTATCCCATCAAGCGATCGCGGAAGCGATTGGCTCCACCCGAGTAACCGTCACTCGTCTACTGGGGGATTTGCGAACGGATCAAATGATTTCTATTCAAAAGAAAAAAATCACGGTTCACAACCCTGTAGTGCTGAGTCAGCAGTTCACGTAGGCGTTGTAGACAATTTACGTATTGTTCAGGTTCATCAATTTTGAATGCGAGAGGCTTCACCTTGATTCAATTGATGAACTTTAAGCTGCATTGCGTTGACAATCGTTTGGGCGATTGCCAGTAGGACAAACTCCCCAACTAAGCCGAGAACTGGAGATATCAGGTTTAGGGACGCCGCAAGACTTGAATTTTGGACTCTTGATTCTCTGAACTCTCGGTTATTCCAGCTAAGAGTTTGTCATCTGAACTAACCACCAAATCACTCATTTTTTCATGCTCTAATGTAGCTTCTAGCTCCGCTGTTTGTAGATTCCACACTTTAAGCTTCCGTCGGATGAAATCTCAACCCCATTGATAGTCTCAGTATGTCCTGCCAGGAGTTGAGGCGGTTGGTTAGTGGGATAGTGGCGCTGTACCAGGGTGAAGTTGCATGGGTTAAACCCTCAAGAATCAAAGGCTTTCTTTTGACCCCCATGGGTCACTAATTCATCCTGATTTGATGCTTCACGCTGCACCTGTTCCGGACTTCCCATACCCGTTGTTATCGCATAATGTTGGGCTAACAGTCGCAACCATAGGGCGGGATAATGCTTTTCAATCCAGGGTTGTAAGCGGCGAATCAGATTCGGGAACCACCCCTTAAGGAATCCACTCACTATAGCATTTCCAGTAAACGTGAAGTAGCTCCCCAGCCAGCGTAAGAAATCCTTTGTCCCTGCCATGTCCCAAATCCAAAAAATCAGGGCAGGATTACGTCTAGCTGCTTTTAATGCTAGTCGGTTGAAGGTTAACCAATCAAAACGGTCTTTAATAAAGGTATCAGCAACCTCTGGCGGTTCATCAGCTAAAAGCCCAAAGAAGGTATTTAGCATGGCATTAACCCGTTGGGGAGGCAAATGACGCCCGGTTGGCACCATCATGCCTTTGGAAAAGAGCCAGGTGACTGCAATATTGCTTTGATGAGCGCGAATTTGGTTTAAATCTTTGGCAGTTAGGAGATTATGCCGCAGGGCGGTATCGAGTAAGTCGGTTAACCGATACAGGTTACGCACCAGGGAACCAAATCCGGTAAACACCAGAGGCGATTGTAGGGAAGCCGCATCCCCAATGGTAACCAGCCGATCAAACGCCACCGTGCGATCGCGACTGCTGATGCTAAAGTGTCCAGGAATATAGCCGAATGTGGGTTTCTTCCACACCAATTTTTCTACGTCGCAGCGGCGGTACTCTGGCAGAATTGTAAAAAAGTCTTCATACATTTCTAATAAAGAGCCAGGATTCTCAGGATGCATCTGATGGTAGTGGAACAAATAAATCGTCAGTTCCTGCCCTGCTCCCGGAAACAGTTCCCAAATCAACTGCCGTCCCCGGGAAATGTCGCCGTGGCTATTGAGAACGTCTCCATAGTTAGAATCCCACACCCCTGGCTCGAATCCACTGGCAATCACCGCACCGACGGTGGGGCAGACGCTATCAAACGCCCTGCCTCCATTCAGTTGCCAAGCGATGGGGGAAGCGGTACCCATGGCATCGACTAAAAGCCGTCCTCTGGCTTGTCGGGGGGTTTGGCTGGGCAGATGCTGTAGACTGACGACAACTTCCTCTGGCGTGATCTCTGCCCGGATAAACTCCGTCTCATCCCAGATGTCGCCGCCGGCTTTTTGTAACTTTTCTCCACATAATTGTAACAATTTCTCTGAATCAATTGCCACATTGAGTACTGTTGGTGTATTTAATACAGGTGCTTTTAGATGAGGAGGATTGTTGCCATCAAAGAATTTGTTGAAGCCATCGATATATTCTCTGGCGATCATGGCTTCAAACTCATCGGGCTTAAATAACCCCAAATCGATGAGACTCTGAAACTCAGACCGGGAAATATTCCATTCTCGGTTCATGCGCCCAAAGGGTAATCGTTCTACCAGTAGAACTCGATACCCCCGTTGTGCCATCACAGCGGCGTGAATGACTCCCAGGGCGCCACCGATGTAAATCAGGTCATAAGTGGAATTGGAGTAGCTGCTTCCTCGAAGCTGTGTCGGTTCCTCGGTTGTCTTAAACACCACTTGTTTAGGCTGCTGTGGATTCCGTACCCCTTCGCGCCATCGTTTTTCCCACCAATAGACGCGGTTGAGGTCATATTCCCCTTTGGGCATTTTTTGGAAGAAATGAACTGTCTGGGGATAATAGGGCGCCAGCGCCTCAAAGATAGACTGTTGGGATAAATCGACCTCTGGGGGTTCAGGATAGCGATAGGGAAACTGACGGCGTAAGTCCCCGGTCAGCTTCTGGAGTAATTGCCGTTCGAGAGCGATCGCGCGATCGCAAGAGCGAAAGGCTTTCAAGTAGGTGGTTCGCTGCACCGACCAAACAAAAATGGAGATTTCCGGAATCGGGACGCAAATCGGTGTAGATGAATTGGCTGAAGGCGCATGTTCAATTTGTACCAGGATACCATCCAGGGTTATCGTTTTCTTCCCCAGCTCAAAGTGCCAGTCCTGCTGCAACCAGGTGCGAACAGCGTCGGTATCGGGGTTCGGTATTTCTACGTAGAGCAGTTCTTTCATCGGAGTGATCTGTTTCGCTGAGGAATTAGGCAAGATGACGGAGGTGACTTGAAGCAAAATACGCTACACTTCCTGATACTGATTGGTTTAATATTAGTAAAAAAAGTTTACATTCTTCTCATTTTCGGTAAATTAGGGTGCTTTTGTTAACTCGCCATGAATTATCCCATCCCAGTTAGTCCCCAAGAAATGGCGGCTCTCCGTCAAAAACCAGTGAACGAAGAATTAGTGGCTGCGGCAATTGCCGGTGTCATTCAGATTGCCCGTTCTCAAGGACAGTCCTTAGACGAGCTTACCGCCGAAGTGCTAGCGGAAGATAGTGTCTTAGATCAGGCACAACGACGCTGGCTTAGTGATATTGTCGCCCAAGCCTGGAATATTATGCCATCCATAGAGGCGGTGGGGAGTATCTCGGTGTCTTGAGGATGTCAAGCGGTGTCAATCATCGCTTGACCTCAGGTTGCGATCGCGTCATTATTGTAATTCTAGTGTTGACGGTTGGTTAGTGGGTATTTGCCGCCTATTTTGTCACGGTTCGTAGTCAGGACTTTAACCTAGACTTTGTTGGCTTTCATACCTCAACCCTGGAAATTTTCTATTGATGCCAATACTATCCGTATCTACCCGGACTATTCCCGTCGTTTACCCATAATAGATCCCGATAACCATACGTGGATAGTTGAAGCCGCGCTGCGCTAGGTAAGCTAAAGCTTTTGCCACGGGATTTTTCTTTGTCCAGTAAAATATATCTTAATTAAAGATTTAATGAAACATTAGCAATTGAGTGAATTCTCTGATGGCTTCAGGAACTGACTAAGCTAGGATGAGATTAATCTGGATAACCCCAACGTTATGTTTAAAGCCCGTACTCTGATTAAATTCCTGATTATTTTTTTACTGACGGTCTTTATTTTAACCTTTAATTGCCTTCATTATTGGATGTTCGATGTCTTCAATGTTTTGGGTCAAAACTCCCTGGCAGGCAATCAGTACAATTACGGTGAGGTATTGCAGAAAGCGGTTTATTTTTATGATGTGCAGCGCTCCGGAAAACTGCCTGCCAATAATCGAGTGGAATGGCGAGGGGATTCGGCTTTAACCGATGGCGCGGATAATGGGATTGACTTAACTGGAGGCTGGTATGATGCCGGGGATCATCTAAAATTTGGCTTTCCCATGGCAGCTTCAACCACACTGCTGGCTTGGGGCGTCATTGAATACGAAGACGCTTATAAAGAAAGTGGTCAATATAACGCCATGCTGGATAATTTACGCTGGGTTAATGACTATTTTATTAAAGCCCATCCTGCGCCAACAGTGTTGTGGGGTCAGGTGGGTAAAGGGAGTTTAGATCATGGGTGGTGGGGGGCGGCGGAGGTGATGCCAATGGAGCGCCCTTCCTATAAAATTGATGCCACTTGTCCGGGTTCAGATTTAGCTGGAGAAACCGCCGCCGCGATGGCAGCTTCAGCTATGGTTTTTCAAGCAGCCGATGCGAATTATGCCCAAACTCTGCTCAAACATGCCCAGGAACTCTACGACTTTGCTGAGCAATATCCGGGCAATTATTCCGATTGTATTACCGAGGCGGCGGAGTATTATCAATCCAGTGGGTATACCGATGAACTGGTTTGGGGTGCAGCATGGCTTTATCGAGCTACACAAATACCGGAGTATTTACAAAAAGCTGAAGCCTATTATGAGCAGTTAAGGGATCAACCTAATGCGACTCTCGCTTATAATTGGACGCATACCTGGGATGATAAATCTTATGGCAGTTATGTCTTATTAGCTGAATTAACCGGAAAAACCAAGTATCGACAAGACGCCGAACGTTGGTTAGACTATTGGTGCGATCGCTGTCAGTGGCAGCACATCTCTTATACTCCAGGAGGACTGGCTTGGCTGGATGAATGGGGTTCGTTAAGATATACGGCAAAAACGGCATTTTTAGCCTTTATTTATGGGGACTCAGTAGACTCGGCTTGGAAGCGACGAAAGTATCATGCCTTTGCCGAACGGCAGATTAATTATATGTTAGGATCGAATCCAGATCAGCGGAGTTATGTGGTTGGATTTGGCAATAACCCACCCAGACAACCCCATCATCGAACAGCCCATGGTTCTTGGGCAAATAGTAAAGAAATTCCGGAAGAAACGCGGCATATTTTGTATGGAGCCTTAGTGGGTGGACCCGATCAGCAGGATAATTATATCGATGAACGATCTAATTTTCAGATGACTGAAGTTGCCACAGATTATAATGCCGGATTTACGGGGGCTGTGGCGAAACTCTATCAGAAATATGGGGGTAAACCCTTAGCCAATTTTCCGGAACCAGAACAACGAAGTGATGAATTTTTTGTCGAAGCGCAAGGAAATCAACTGAGTGATAATTTAATGGAGGTTCAAGCCACAATTTATAACCAATCCGCGTGGCCCGCCCGAATTATTCCTAATTTATCGTTTCGCTATTTTATCGATAGTAGTGAGGTGATTGAAGCCGGAGTCAACCCAACGGATATTACAGTCAATGTCAGTTCTGAATCAGGAATAACGGTATCTGGACTCAATCCTTGGCAAAATTCGCCAACGATTTATTATATTCAGGTGGATGTGGATGGGACACAACTCTATCCTGGGGGAGAAACTTATTATAAAAAAGATGTCCAATTTCAGCTGAATACGCCGACAGGTATCTGGACCATGAATAACGATTGGTCGTACCAAGAGGTGCTAGAACAAGCCGGGAAGGGCAAACGTACTCATATTCCGGTTTATAATAGTGGACAATTAATTTGGGGAATTGAACCGTCAAAGGAGGGATGAAATCAAATGTAGGGGTGACCCCCTGGCATCAATAAACAACTCCAGAAACAGGGCGGGTTTATATAAGGTACCAGTTTTTGCTTGTATGTTATCGGTAAAACCCGCCCCTACAGACCCTCGGATCGTCCTCTTCTCAAACCTTTGTATAATCAGGTGTTTTTTGAGGAATTAAAGGTGCGTCTACAGATTAAACTCTGTAAATGAATAGGATGGAATAATCTCATGAAAATCGATAGACGTTTCTTCCTCGGTTGGGCAATATCAATGGTGTATGGATTCTTTGCTAAAGGACAAGCGCAAACGGTAAACCCAGATAACCAAAGTAAACTTTTGATTAATCAAGTCGGATATTCTCCAACCCATCCTAAGGTAGCATTTTTACTCAATTCCAATTCTTCTACCACCAATCCCGTCCAATTAATTAACGCCCGTACTAACCGCCCCGTTTTCGAGGTGGAGTTGTCATCACCGCTCCAAGATACAGCCAGCAAAGATAGTATCCAACGGATTGATTTTACCACATTCAACCGTCCCGGACGCTATTATCTGAAAATTGGAGAGATTCAGTCTTATCCCTTTGAAATTGGTCAAGCTATTTATCAATATGCTTTCAACAAAATGCTACGTTCCTACTATTTACAACGCTGTGGGGTAGCCATACGGGATTCTATCAATGGGATTGGTCATTCTCCTTGCCATTTAAATGATGGCACCTTTGCCCATACGGATGATATGCATCGGGCGGGTGAAATGAAACGCGCCCAAGGGGGTTGGCATGATGCGGGCGATTTTGGTAAATATGTGGGACCAACGGCGGTAACAGTGGGTCGTTTATTAAGTTTATATGAGCAATATCCATCGCTATTTTCTGACCGCCAACTGATGATTCCTGAAAGTGGTAATGGCAGACCCGATTTGCTGGATGAAATGAAGGTGGGATTGGATTGGATGCTGACCATGCAACGGCGCGATGGTGCGGTTTATCGCAAGCTTTCGGGGAAAGAATGGCCCCCCATGATTCTACCGAATGAGGATATCCAAACTCGCTATATTTATGGAATTTCCACACCAGAAACAGCGAAATTTGCCGCAGCATTGGCAATGGCGGCGAGAGTGTATTCAGGGTATGATGTGTTATTGGCGAAGAATTATTTGAAAGCGGCGCAAAAAGCCTGGGAATTTTTACAAAATGAACCCTCCATGCGTGTGGATTGGGTTGAGGGGGATGATAGTGGTTCGGGGAAATATCTGGCTGGGGAGTGGGATACGGAAGCGTCGTTAAAAACGGATAAGGATGACCGTTTTTGGGCGGCAGCAGAGTTGTTGATTACGACAGGAGAGGCAAGTTTTGCGGCGTATTTAGAACAAGAGCTTCCTGACTTGCCTTATACTCTATTTGAATGGAAAGATCCCTCGGCTTTGGGGATGGCAGATTATCTGTGGCAACCGCGTCAGCAAGGTTCAGAAAATCTGAAGGCGCAAATGAAGCAGAAGTTATTAGAACGGGCAGATCGTTTACTGGATACGGTGAATCGCAGTGGCTATCGCTTGGCACTGGATAAGTTTATTTGGGCGTCGAATAAGATGGTAGCGGAGGAAGGAATTACCTTGTTTTATGCCTATAAACTGACCGGGAATCAAGCGTATTATCAGGCGGCGGTGGATCAGTTAGATTATTTGTTAGGACGCAATCATTTTAATCTATCCTTTGTTACGGCTGTGGGGTCAAATTCAGTCCGCAATGTCCATCACCGAGTTGCTGTCGCGAAAAAAACGGTGATTCCCGGGTTAATGGTAGGGGGGGCGAATACAGAAGCCCAGGATGGAATTGCTCCGAAAGGATTAGGTCCGCTAAGTTATGTGGATGATGAGCGATCTTATGCCACGAACGAATATGCGATTGATTATAATGCTCCTGCGATCGCACTGATGGGAATGGTGATGGCGGAAGGTTAACTTGTACGAGTTAGAAGAAAGGCTTGGCGGTTAGAAACCGCAGCTACACAAACCAAACCCGCCTGCGCGGGTTCTTCGATTAAGTCGATTTTATGTAGGGTGGGTAAGCATCTAAAAGCTAGACAAGTTTATGCTAAAGAAATAGCAAATTGGTGGTATCAATATCATCCTAATATTTTTTCATATTAGATTTTTTCTGAGAGATAGTGAGGTAATGGATGTCTCAAAATCCAATCATCACCCTATTAAGCGACTTTGGCATCAATGATGTCTACGTGGGAGTCATGAAAGGCGTCATCGCCCAAATTAACCCAGCCATCACGATCATCGATCTCACCCACGAGATTCCTCGGCAAAACATCGCCGTTGCCCGATTTAACCTGATGAACGCCTATCCCTATTTTCCCGATCGCACCATCCATGTTGCTGTAGTTGATCCGGGTGTAGGCAGTCAGCGCCGTGCGATCGCACTACAAGTGGATAATGGTTTCCTAGTCGGACCCGATAATGGATTGTTTAGCGGTATTTTAACCCAAAGTACGATTGTTTTTGCTGTTGAACTCACTAACCCAGAATTTTGGCGCACCCCCACCCCTAGTCAAACATTCCATGGTCGAGATATATTTGCCCCCGTCGGCGCACATCTTGCCAGTGGTGTTCCCTTAGCAGAGTTGGGATCGGTGATCGAACCCAGCACTCTGGTACAATTGCCGATTCCAGAATTGACCAAAACCGCGACGGGGATCACGGGTTCTATCCAGTATATTGACCATTTCGGTAACCTAATCACCAACATTCCCGCCTCTGACGTGACGGGAAAAACTTGGTTAGTCACGATAAATCAGCGCCAGATCCCCACGAATCAAACCTATAGCGATCGCCCTTTAGGAGAACTCATCGCCTTAATTGGGAGTCACGGTTGGGTTGAAATTGCTGTGAATGGCGGTAGCGCTCAATCCGAGTTGCAGTTAGATTTAGGGAAGAGGGTAGACGTGGCCCTTCCTGGTATTGAGAGGAGATGAGATAAACATGGTATTACAGCAACAATGGGACTCTGAGGTTTACCAGGGTCAATTTGGCGAATTTACAATTACCGACAGCGATCGCGTCGGGGTTATTGTATACCGCAGTAGCCTGATAATTGCGGCATTGAGTTTTGCGATCGGTAGTGGCTTGGTCTTGTGGCAACCGGATAATCCCACTATTTTAACCGCCCTCACGCCCCTATATGGCTTGTTCTGTGTGGCGCTAGGTGTGAGTCTGGCAACGATTCATATCTATTTAGCCCCCCTACACCGCCTCCTACAACTGTTTTGGGGAATTGGCACGATTGCGGCTGGTGTGTTTGCCATCCAGAGTAGCGAACCCCTTGCCCTTTTCGTGTATAACCAACCTGTTACCCTCTTCGGGATTGGCTTTGTGTTTGTGGCGTTAACGGGGATTTATTTCAAAGAAGCCTTTTGTTTCAACCGCTTTGAAACCAAACTGCTGACTCCCCTCGTACCCGTCTTATTACTAGGACATTTAGTTAATATGTTACCCGCTACCGGGGAACAGGTGCTTTTAGGACTGTGGACAGTTCTATTTTTAGTCTTTGCGGTGCGTAAGGCAATCCAGCCGATTCCCCCTGACATTGGCGACAAGTCAGTTTTTACCTATCTGAAACAACAACGGGCGGCTCAATCCTAATGATTAGGGGATAGTAACCGATGAGCTTGCACAGGAAAGTCGCCATTGTTACCGGAGGCGGACAAGGGATTGGCTTTCGCGATCGCGAAAGCCTTCTTAGAACAGGGAATGAACGTCGCGATCGCAGAAATTGATCCAGAAGCCGGAACAGCTACAGCCGCCGAGTTTCAACCTCTTGGTTCAATTCAATTTACTCAAACGGATATTTCCCAGGAAGATTCCGTGAAACAGGCGATTCAAGCTACCCAAAACCAATGGGGCAGAATCGATGTTTTGGTCAGACATCAACTCCAATTAACCCCCCAGGATCATCAACAACATCCGGCGGGTAGAGTGGGCAAACCCGAAGACATTGCCGCATTTGTGACGGGTGCGAATTTTGTCATTGATGGCGGGATGACCAGAAAAATGATTTACTCGTAAAAAACGAGCGACAGTTTTCTTGCCCGAATTATTTAAGGCGTAATGGTTTGATAGTCCTAAAAAATGCGCCATTATTTGAGTATAAATCTAATCCTATTGATAACTTTGTAATTGCCAATTATTAGGTAAATTAACCCGATTATCTGCGGTGCTTTGCCACTCTAAATCATAAGAAAATTGTCATGGTAATAGTCATCATTATAAGTTGCCTGATAGCCGAGGTTTTCCCTGTCGTGCTATCCGCTCAATTTTTCTCACCACTGACGCGGTTACAACTGAGTTCCCTACTTGCCTCAAAGCCCTCTACATTCCCCTTAGAATCCATCAACGTCTTTCCACCTCCTCTAGGGGACATGATTGAAACGCGATGTCGAGAAGTCCCGACTGGTGTTGGTATTCCCGCCTTTCAGCCAGGAATTACCAAAGAAGATGTGATGCGTTTATTAGGCGCTCCCACCGGAACCGCACGCGGTTATTGGCCCAATACTCGTGCTGTTTTCTATGAATTAATACCAGATCAGATTAGCTTAGGCTTTCTGTTTGACCGAAATTCTCTCCGAATTCGACAAACCGAAGCCTCCTTTACGGCTGAAGTTGATTCCCAGACAGTATTGTTGACATTGAATGGAATGTTAGGGTGCAAGCTGAACCAGCAAATCCAACAGGGATTAGAACAAGTGTGGCAACGTCAATCTCGGCAGTTTTCCTTTCAGCTAGACTATCTCGAAGGCGTGATTGAACGCCAACAAGAGGGACGAATCTATATCGGGATTTGGGAAGAAGATTTACATTGAAAGCCGTAAGTCGGTGTTCGTAGTGAGGGCTTCAGCCCTCTCCAGCTAGGCGGAGCGAGAACTAAAGTTATCACGACAAACAAAGCCCTATTTTAGCTGGGTCATACCAGTAGTGGCGTGACTAAACTAAAATGGTGAAATAGATTTTACTCGAATCCATCCCTCATCTGATCATGATTCGTCTGCCCACCCAATCCAATCCCCCACCTTTCCCCCGGCAAACCTTGCCGACAATGTATGATTTACCCAGTGATAATCCGGAGGACCCTGGATTGCCCGATGAGTTTCACTTTTTTCAACCTCTGCTACTCCTTTTAACCTTTCAACCAACTAATTGGAATTGGGAGCAGGTGTTTTCTGCCTGCGATTTGAATCTTTATTACGATGTCAATCATACTCACTGGTACAAGCGTCCCGATTGGTTTGGCGTTGTCGGGATTCCGCGCTTGTATGAACAGCGAGATTTGCGCTTAAGTTATGTGATTTGGCAAGAAGAAATTAGTCCTTTTGTGGTGGTAGAGTTATTATCTCCCGGTACAGAGGATGAGGATTTGGGACGAACGGTACAACAAACGGGAAATCCACCCACGAAATGGCAGGTTTATGAACAGATTTTGCGAGTACCGTACTATGTAATTTTTAGCCGCTATACTCATGAGCTTTCCATCTTTCGTTTAATTGAAGGGAATTATCAACAGGTGAATTTAACCGATAATCGGTTTTTCATGCCAGAGTTAGGGTTAAGCTTGGGATTGTGGTCAGGACGGTTTCGTGAGATTAACGGACAATGGTTGCGATGGATGACGCCTTCAGGAGAGTTGATTCCCACGGATAATGAGCAAGCAACTATGGCCCAACAACGGGCGATCGCGGCACAAGAACAAGCTATATTAGCCGAAGAACGGGCGATCGCTGCCGAAGAACGCGCCCAACAGGAAGCCCAACTCGCACAATTAGCCCAACAACAGGCAATTGCTGCCGAAGAACGCGCCCAACAGGAAGCCCAACTCGCACAATTAGCCGAAGAACGCGCCCAACAGGAAGCCCAACTGGCTCGATTAGCCGAAGAACGCGCCCAACAATTGGCACAACGGTTGCGAGAATTAGGCATTGATCCAGACAATTTATAGGGGAGTATGCCCCATGCCCGTCATCGAGGTGTTAGAGGTATAGCTTTCTTCAGTTTCTACGAACTGAATTCCATACGGCTCGCACAGTTGCTCAATCCTATTTTTGAGACGAGCGGTAGGAATTTGAACGAATTAGTAAAGACAATTTCCCGCTCTCTAATTACCAGCTTAGGGATGATGCGGGTTTCTTTGAGGGAAAACTTACTGATCCATTCCTCTTTAATCTCACCCTGTTTGGGATGCTGTTGCTTAAAGGTGAGAATCAGCGTATCGTTATCCACCCACCCTTGCATATCTTTATCTTCTTTCCCATCTAATTATTGTTGCGCGATCGCGGCTGACCCTCCGGCTTTATCATGAATGTAGGTTCTGGCATCATTGAGGATGACTAAGCCTCCCGATCGCAGGATGCGGTAAAACTCACGGAACGCGATATTCTCATCCACTCGGTCAATATAGCCATCATGCATTAAGCTGAAAGACGAAAAGGGAACCGTAATCAAATCTAAACTCCCATCATCGATGGGATAAGGGACATTTAAAGCATTCCATTGAATCACCCGATGACACTCATCAGCCGGTAATTTTTCTTGGAGTCGCTCCAGCATCGGGGCTGATATATCCATACCATAAATATCGCAACCGGCTTGGAATAAAGGAATTAACAGCCTTCCCGTACCACAACCGAGTTCTAAGGTTGTACCACCTTGAATATAACGGCGATAATAGTCAATTTCCGCAGATGATAATCTGCCATACCAACTCGAACCATAAAGTTCGGAAATTAATTCCGAGTAAACAGGTGCTGCAATCGCAGAATTTTCCGCAGAAATAGGTTTCCAGATTCCCGTCATCATGTTACTTTTACTCATCGACAAAACCTAAAACGTTATGACTATCTTTCCTTGGCTCTCGCTGCGGAAATAATTGCAGCTAAAGCGTGATCAATATCTGATTCACCACAGTCAGGATTGGTTATGTTAATCCGCAAAAAACCTTGACCTCTAAATGTGGAATAGTTGAGAAAGGGTTTGCCTTGTTGAATCAGATGATTGCGAAGCATACGGTTAAAATCATCAATATCTGTGATTGACGGCGATCGATATCGAAAACAGAGGTTAACACTCACCCTTGCCCTTGCTGATTAGCTGGAACCCTGACTAGGTTATCCATACCAATGCCCAAAATATTAGCCGCACTGATAAATGAATAGTGAGCTTGATCGGAAACAAAAAAGACTAAATTGTTCTGTTGTAATCCCTGTCGCTTCACCTGGGGCAGAACCTGATTTCTGGCACAAAGTAGCGCCACCAAATTTGCCTGGGTTCCACCGGTTAGGAAAATCCCATCTCCATTCTGGAATCCTACCAATTCAGCCATTTTCTGAATCAGAGCATTTTCCAGAACCGTCGCCGATGGTGCCCCCACATAGGTAGCAATTGAGGTATTTGTCACCGCGGCTAAAATTTCTCCCATCAAACTGGGTACCGTATAAGCGCCATAAGATTTCCCGAAAAATTGCGGATGGATGGTTCTAACTGTAGACTGGAGATAGGCTTGAACAGTAGTCAGTAGGTCTTTTTTCGACAATCCTTCAGCCTTTCAGCCTGAATATGAGTATCAAACGTTTCCTCTAATGCCGAATAGTGATGGTAGTTAACAACCGCATCATTTTCTAAGGGGTTATTTTGAACATAAGCAACAATCAGGTCGAAAAAATCTTGCAGTAGTTGTTGATCATTTGAGTTCATTAGACTAAACTGGGCTAAATTTTTTAAGGCAAGTAACCAAACGATCTATTAATATATCCGCTTCTTCAATCGTTAACACCAAAGGCGGGAGTAAGCGAATCACTCGTTGTGCGGTTACATTAAACACTAAACCTGCTTCGAGTCCAATGAGTCGAATATCGGCAGCAAGACGGTCTAATTCTACCGCAATCATCAAACCTTTCCCGCGAATACTGGTAACCATCGGGTGAGACATGAGCGCCTGATGTAATCCCTTGAGTAAATAGTCACCAACCTCAGCAGTTTGAGTCAATAATTTTTCCTGTTCAACTGTTTCTAAAACCGTAAAAGCAACACGAGCAGCAAAGGGATTTCCCCCCAAGGTTGAACCATGTTGACCCGGTTGGATTAATCCGGTTGCGGCACCTCGAACTAAACAGGCGCCAATCGGGATACCATTCCCCAGTGCCTTGGCTAAACACAACACATCGGGTACGATATCTTCATGCTGATAGGCGAACATTTTACCCGTATGACCAATTCCCGTTTGCACTTCATCAAGCATCATCAGGCAACCCGCGCGATCGCAGATTTGTCGAACCTTTTGCAAATAGCCTACATCTGGCACAATAATACCGGCATTACCTTGAACTGGCTCTGACATAGTTTCACAAATGATTTGATTTCATCTGCCCTATGACGAAACATACCATAGGTTTCTATAATTCGGTTAACTGTTACACCAAAACCTTCGCTTTATGCTAAAAGTGCCTGGGCGGTTGTCAGGTGATTAACGGTTGGTACTTCTATGCGAAAATGTGCCCCATCAGGAAATCGTTGTTCGGAGCTAGGAAGGTTATATAGATCCCCTGATGGTAAATCGATACTTTCGATAAAATTGCGTGTCTTCTCAAACATACTTTAGAGTCTGACCACTATTGATCACTTTATACTACTTTAATTTATACTGGACTTTAGACTAATAGGACTTACGCACAGCCTCTATTCGTAGGGTGTGTTAGCGCAGCGTAACGCACCGCAAGCCCCCATAAGTGGTGTCGCTGCGTAAGTCCTGACTAATTCAACAGAGCCGGAAACTTACCGAGTGAGAATAGTCAAATTAACTCAATCGACTCAAACTACCACTAAATAGGCGTTACAGAAATTTTAAATGCACTTGCCTAAATCACCTAGGATATCGGTCAAGAAACCGGGTTTGTTTGGGTGAAAGGTTGATATGGCGTTGTCATCCTCACGCCTTTTCCCGGTTTCTGGGAATACTTGACCAGCGCTCTAGGAGTACAGACAATGGTTTCAGACTTTTGACCAGGGTAGCGCAGGCGATCGCCCAACCCTGAGTCGTGCTAGCTGAGAAATTGTCCACTCCCCAAGGCTAACTATTCCCAGGTATCAGTTGAGTTAAACCCTGATGCCATAGTCAATTCAACAACTTGCCCTATCTATTTTCTCCGGATGGAGTCAGCCGTCTATTGTTGAAGGTGTCAGCAATGAAGGCATACTACCATGGAAAAAAATGATATTGGAGTTATCCTCATCGGACTCGCGATGATTACCGCAACTCTCGTTTATTTCGACAGAGCCTCAAATTTAGAGGTGAAAATAACCCTCAATATACCAAGTAATTTGTTATCGAGGATACAAAACCCTATCCAAACTGGATTATGACTATTGATTTACACCAGTATTTTTGATATGATCACCAATAATTATTTTTTCATACTCAAAACAATAAAATGTTAAAAATATCGCCAGCTTTTTATGAGCCGAGGAGACTAAGACAATGGCTTCCCATCAGTATAATTATGCTGCTGGCGGCAACGCTATATCTCTATAAACTAGAGCAACGAGGGTTGTGGATTGATGAGTTCATTAGTATTTCCGATGCTCAAGACATTAGTTTTAACCGGGGACGCCTTCTTTACTATATCCTACTCCATTTCTGGATGCTTTTCGGTAACAGTGATGCCTGGTTGCGAGGATTAGCGATTCTTTTTGCGTTAGGCAGTGTTTTCCTCGTTTATCAGCTAGGTCGTTATTTGTTTACCGACGCGATCGGTTTAATTGCGGCTTTGATGTTAGCACTTTCGCCCTTATTTATTAACCATGCCCAAGAAGTCCGTTACTACACAATGAGTGTTGGCTTGGGATTAGCTGGCACATTTGCACTCGCTTATGCCCTTGATCATCCCAGTAATTTTTTCAGTCGCTTCTTGTGGGTTTTCAGTCGATTTTTGGCAATCATTACCACACCCCTGAACGGTGCATTGTTATTTCCAGATCTAACAATAGTCGGGATGAAATATTATCGACAACCTGCCCAACTCGTCAAGTTCGGCACAGCATTATTGTTCATACTCGTCGCCAGTATCCCTGTGGGTTTATCGGTGAAAGCGTCATCAGGGGCGCATCTGCAAATCCTGCCAATTCCGGGTGTGAATGAGGTTTTACGGGAACTGAGAATATTGACTGCTTTTTCCTACCCGCCACCTCCTCCTTATCTGACTCGCTTTCTCCAAATTTATATCCTACTATTGGTTGCTGTCATCGGGATTGCTGTAGTCCGGAAACGACAATCAGAGAAGCTGATTTGGGTTACAGCGTGGGCGTTTGTGCCTACAGGAACAATTCTCGTATTTTCTCACCTCTTTTTCTCGATTTGGAATACCCGTTATGTGATGCTTATCCTGCCGTATATTCTGATTCTTTTAGCCATCGGCTTTAGAGAGATTTGGTATCAATGGCGTCCCGTTACTTGGAGTATAGCCGTTGTTTATACTGTTGCCGTCAGTAGTGGCTTATTTTACTATTACACAACACAAAAACGCTACATGGGAGGATCGGATCATTATCGCCGTGTCGCCCAAATCATCAATGCCAATGAAAAACCAAATGATATCATTGTGTGGTCAATTATTCATGGCACTGCATTACCGCTCAAACACTACCATCGCGGTTCTGCCCCTATTTACGTAAAAGACTTAATTGAAGTTGAAAAGAACATAGACAACATTCAGAAAACCGATGTCGAAAATTGGCTGGGCGAATTACCACCGATTAAATCCCGTTTATGGATTGTTTATGGCAAGGACAATAATCAGGTATTACGCGAGGTCATTGAAGAAAAATTTCTCATTGAAATTGACCAAAAAGTCGGTGGATTAAATGTATTTCTCGTTCAGAGTCCCCCAAAAGATTCGAGCAAGATACATTGACTTAGGCTAGAACCAGATAAATTTGTTCGAGCAATTGACTCATCGAATAGGAACGTCCGGGCAAAATTTTAGTAGCAACGCTTTGCAATTGCGACTCGAATTCTATCATTATCTGATCTGACTCAGAAACTCCAACATTGAGGGATAAATCGGGCAATCGATGATCCAGCAAAAGAATCGGGGGTCGATTAGGGAGCTGATTCAACTCTTTTAATCCTTGAACCACGCCCAAATCATTTTCAATATCCTTGATCCGAATCAACAGTACATCAACCATTTGTGCTTGAAGTTGATGGTAAACATCCGACCAACACTTGGAGAATAAACTTCTAAATCCAGCCGCTTGTAGATATTGAATCAATGCCCGTAGCCAAGGGGTGTAAGGTGTGACAGGATTCGTGTTGTAGCCATTGGGACTAATCCCTTGAGTGTCGCCCAGATCAAAAATGAGAAGGCTTGACTTGCGACTCACTCCCGCCGCAATTTGAATCACTTCCAGCAGTGTGGTAATTTTCTGGGGGTTATCCGGTGCTAAACAAGGATAGACAGAAAGACCGATCGCTTGATTGGCGGCTTGTGTGGTTCGATGATCTAGGGTAATCAGGGGTAGATCCGCTAATGTGGGATATAACAAATAGGTTTTAAAGTAACCTGGGGCATCATTGATCCCAGCCCCATCCAGCAAAACGATATCTGGATGCCAAACCCGCGCCAATAATTCTGCTTGTTCTAAATCATCAGCTTCCAATACCCGGTATCTTAGATCTGAATGTTGGCAACTGAGTATATCAGTTAACTGAGAAATTAGTCTTGACGATTCCGGGGGAACCTCGACTAACCCCGCACTGACATAAAGCAGCGTTAGTACCTGATTGGGGGGAGGCTGATGTTTACCCAAGCGAGTCAGGCTTTTGGCTAATGCTTCCGCTTGAACCGGTAAACTTAAGAAGCCATCGGCGTTATTTTGATAAGCCTGTTCTTTTTCAGCTTGAGTTGCTGTAACTAAGATGGGGATGTGACGGGTTTGCGGATCAGACTTGAGTAATGTCAGTACATCCCAACCTGAAACTTGCGGCAGGAGGGGATTGAGTAAGATAATGCTCGGTTGTAAGGTACGAGCTTTGGAGAGTGCTTCTGAACCAGAACGAGCATTGACCACCCAGTAGCCTAACTGTTTTAGCTGCACCGTCAGGTTTTCTAGATACCGGGGTACAGTTTCGACAATTAACACCAAGCGGTTACGATTGGGGGATGGGAAGTTGGTGTTTGCCTTTCCCCAGTCCTCAGTCTCTGCCAAATCCCTGCCAGAAGGTGGACAGGGGGGAAGCAGCAGGGTAAACTCGCTACCGTTACCGTTTTTAGAGATAAACGAGATATCTCCTCCATGCAAGCGAGCCAAGCGTTGGGTTAAGACTAATCCTAACCCTGTCCCCTCAAACCGACGAGTGAGCGGTTCTTCCAACTGCTGGAATTTCTGGAAAATCAAGTGCTGTTTGTCTTCGGGAATGCCAATCCCTGTGTCCCAGATGGTAAAGGCTATCCAGCCATCTTGATGGTTAACCTTTAAACCTACGGTGTTTTGGCTGTCGGTAAATTTGAGTGCATTGGATAGCAGGTGTGCCAGCATTTGCCGCAGCCGCAGTTCATCGGCAATGATGGTGTCTAGACCGGGTTCAATATCTAACACAAAGGAGATGTCGGGGGTTGCGCCTTCGTGGTTAGGATTGTTGTCTGAGTAGACTTGCAGGGCTTGTTGATAAGCGCGATCGCACAGGCTTTGAATCTGCACTGGTTCTAACGTCAGTTCCAGCTGACCCGTTTCCATGCGCGTTAGATCCAGAATATCATTGACTACCGCCATCAGTTGACGCCCATTTTGGTAAATCAACCGAGCATAACGAGCTTGACGCTCATTGAGTTCGCCTAATAACTGGTCTTTGAGCAGGGTTGATAATCCTAAAACAGCGGTGAGTGGCGTCTTCAGTTCGTGGCTAATACAGGCTAAAAACTCGTCTTTGAGGCGGTTGAGTTGGACTAAATCCGCATTTTTGGCAGTCAGTTCTTGAGTGACTTGCTGTTGAGCCGTCGTGTCTTGCGCCATGACTAACCAAAGCTGTGAATTAGGGGGATTGAGGGGATTCGGGATCATTGGGTTAGCTGTATCTGGTTCTGTACAGATGTGCCATGGTGCATCTTTCCATGGTGTGCCTTTCCAATCCTCAGTTGTCAATTCGGGGAACAACGAGGGAGGTAGAGGCATTTTAGTCAACACAAACTGGCGATCCTGGATTTTTTTCGTCATTTCTAGGGTTTCCCCATCCCTGCGTGAGTCTTGAGGATACTGAGATGTCGCGGTAGACTCAAATTCTGGATGTTGAGCATGGGTTGCCATGAGGTGGGTGCGATCGCCTGCACAGTCATAACCCATCGCTCTAGGGGAAGTGAATGTTGGCTGAGTTTGATCACCAACACCCCAAGCCACTGGCTTCTCCCTATTGTTGAACGGCTTATGGGTGGGGTTCGGCTCAGCTACCGCTAATGGTTCTGTCACTTGAGGATTTGTCTGCCCATTTGCACAGTAGCGGGTTGAGTCAGGCTGAGTGTTAGGGTTGAGGATGCCTAGGTTGGAGGGTGATTCAACCGAGGTTGATTCTATCCCAGTTGGATGCTCCCAGGATAACCCTATCTGCTGACGCCAAGCCCGATTTTCAGACAAGACTTGCCCGGTTGCGGTTTGTAAACTCAGGGGGAGTGGTAGTTGTTCGAGGAGTTGGATTAAGGGTGATTGGGGATTGGGGAACCCTTCGCGACTATCGAGGGAATGGTTTGTAGGGGCGGGTAATGAAACTTTCTTTTGGCTATTGATGGTAACGTTTGTGCAGAACCCGCCCTGACGTAGAGACGTGCCATGGCACGTCTCTACATCCTCAGTCTGGGGTAATGGTGCTAAGAATTTCAATAATTGCCAGCTATTGAGCAGTCCCAAAAATCTACCAGTGGGTTCGACTAATGCCCATTGTCTGGAACCTTCCGGGTAGGGAATGGTGGATGTATCGAATGGTGTGTCTGATCTTCCCCTATCCAAATCGGTTAAGATAGTCCAGAACTGGCTGATTGTCAACGATGCTGGTATGATCTCTAGGGGTTCAATTACAGAGGGTTCCAATTCCGAGAGCCGTTGAGAGAAATCTCTAGTTGCAGTTGTTCCTAGAGTTGCTGCTGAGCTTACTCCGGTTAGGAGATAGGGCATAACCTGTCGCAGATTCACAACTCCCAGAGGATAATGCTGCTCACTGACGACAACAATCGAGTCACTCCCTGATGCGTGAAAAATCTCCAGTAGGGCAGTTATATTAGTGGTTTGGGAACAAATCGGAACCGGAGCAGCACATTCTTTTAAACTGGGAGTTGACATGGATATGACCAATTAGCTCAAATCAGGGGAAGCGGCTAGGTCGCAGGATATTACTATCTGTACGTTACCCATAAGCTGAATCGCGTCAGGCATTCTGACGCTAACCAGCACAATCACCGCTCTAGTTCAATTATTGCGCTGGATGGGGGGGGGAAAGGGCAAAGTGCTTACAATTACTTACAATTCTTAGAGTACTTAACGTAATGTTAATTAACTTTAGAAAAATTTTGTTAAAATACGTTACAGTCGAGGAATTGAACTCGGCAATTGGTAAGGTTGTTATTCAACATTAAAGTCCTATCGTTTTGCATCCTCAACTGTCGATTGGTATTTTTGTTCATTCCCCAGCCCTGGCGCAGTCACTGAGCCAGGTGTTAAGTGGCGATCGCTATCTGTTATCGATCGCGAACTCAGCCTCTGAGTTTCTGGAGTTCGTGGAACAAAAACAGCAGCATATCGATTGTTTAGTGCTGCAAGATGACGACGCCTTACCACCCGTTATTAATCAGTTGTACGAACAAGGAAGCCTACTTCCTCTAGTTATTTTTCCCAAAGAATCAAAAAACAATGATTTTGTTGTTGTCACAAATGCTCAGCCAAACCCAATTCAGACAACCGTTCGTTGTACACCAGGGGAGGTGCATTATTTGTTTCACGCCGCTGAAGTTCGACTCGATATTAGCCAAGTCTCTGATCTAGAACATTTCCTAGAACAGGCAATTAGCCAGTTTCTTTCCCTCTCTCCGAACTGCAACTTGCCTATTCTTCCGGCTAATGCGGATAAGACAACCGAAGAAATTCATCGGGGTTCTTTAATGAAGCAGCAGTCTCGGTTATCTGAAAAACTCAAAGAGCGGCTGGGATATCTCGGTGTGTACTATAAACGAAATCCTCAGTTTTTCTTTCGCTATTTATCGCAAAATGAAAAAAGCAAACTGATCGAAAAGCTTAAGAGTGATTATCGTGAGATTGTTTTAATTTACTTCAGTCAAGACACCACAATTAACCAGTTAATTGATAATTTTGTCAACGAAGCATTTTTTGCCGATATATCCGTTTCTAAGATTGTAGAAATTCACATGGATTTGATGGATAATTTTTCTAAACAACTCAAGCTAGAGGGGCGCAAGGAAGATATTCTCACAGACTATCGTCTAACACTGATCGATGTAATTGCTCATTTAGGTGAAATGTATCGTCGCTCGATTCCCAGAGAGTTATAATTATAATTGTGGTATTAGCAATTCGCTCCCGACCCATCAACGTCCACGGTGAACGAATTTATTCCGGGTTACTTTTAAATTGGCAACTATCCTTCGCTTATTCCTAATGGCTAACCCTATGAGTCCCCTAAAAAAAACTTATGTCCTCAAGCTTTATGTGGCTGGGAATACTCCCCACTCAGTTACCGCATTGAAAACCCTCAAAAATATCCTGGAACAGGAATTTCAAGGGGTTTACGCCCTGAAAGTGATTGATGTTCTCAAAAGTCCTCAACTTGCCGAGGAAGATAAAATTTTGGCAACGCCAACTCTAGCGAAAGTTTTACCCCCTCCGGTGCGAAAAATTATTGGGGATCTGTCTGATCGCGAAAAAGTCTTAATCGGATTGGATCTGCTGTATGAAGAACTTCAGGATGGAGAGATAGATTTTTAGAGCATATTCAGATTTTATGAGATAATAGCAAATTCGAGATCTATTCTCAGATGACGGCGATTTTAGTTATATCTTTAAATTTGACGAAAAAATATGAGTCCATTTAATCTAGATGAGCAAAGACCAGATGAATTTACCACCCCAGGAGTCCATAAAATCCGGACGATGATTGAAGGGTTCGATGATATCAGCCATGGGGGGTTACCTGTGGCTCGAACCACACTGGTTAGTGGCACCTCTGGTACGGGTAAAACATTGTTTGCGGTTCAGTTTCTTCATAACGGGATCACTCAATTTGATGATCCGGGTGTCTTCGTTACCTTTGAAGAATCTCCCAACGATATTATTAAAAATTCCCATAGTTTAGGCTGGGATCTGCAAAAGTTAATTGATGACGGCAAACTGTTTATTCTGGATGCTTCTCCTGATCCCGAAGGACAAGAAGTTGTCGGCAACTTTGATTTGTCCGCTTTAATTGAGCGGATTCAATACGCGATTCGCAAGTACAAAGCCAAGCGGGTTTCGGTTGATTCGATTACTGCCATATTTCAACAATACGATGCCGCTTCAGTGGTGCGGCGAGAAATTTTTCGCTTAGTCGCTCGTCTCAAACAAATTGGCGTGACGACGGTGATGACGACGGAGCGCGTGGAAGAGTATGGACCCGTAGCTCGGTTTGGCGTGGAAGAGTTTGTCTCCGATAATGTGGTAATTGTTCGCAATGTTTTGGAAGGAGAACGGCGACGCCGCACCATTGAAATACTTAAGCTACGGGGTACAACCCACATGAAAGGGGAATACCCGTTTACCCTAAGCAATCAAGGATTTAATATCTTCCCCTTAGGTGCCATGCAATTAACTCAGCGTTCGTCTAATGTTCGGGTATCCTCTGGAATTAAAACCCTGGATGAAATGTGTGGCGGTGGCTTCTTTAAAGATTCCATTATTCTAGCAACGGGAGCTACGGGAACCGGAAAAACCTTATTAGTCAGTAAGTTTATTCATGATGCTTGTTTAAATGAAGAACGGGGGATTCTCTTCGCTTACGAAGAATCCAGAGCGCAGCTCACGCGAAACGGTTTATCCTGGGGAATCGATTTCGAGGAAATGGAGGAAAAAGGATTATTAAAAATTCTTTGTTCTTACCCAGAATCGGCAGGATTAGAAGATCATTTGCAAATTATTCAAACCCAAATTCAGGAGTTCAAACCGTCTCGGATTGCCATTGATTCTCTTTCGGCGTTAGCACGGGGAGTGAGCAATAATGCATTCCGTCAGTTCGTGATTAGTGTGACTGGTTACGCCAAGCAAGAAGAAATTACCGGGTTCTTCACCAATACAACGGATCAATTTATGGGATCGAATTCAATTACAGATTCTCATATTTCTACGATTACTGATACAATTTTAATGTTGCAATACGTAGAAATTCGCGGGCAAATGTCCCGCGCACTTAATGTATTTAAAATGCGGGGGTCTTGGCACGATACCGGAATTCGAGAGTATCTAATTAGCAAAAATGGGGCAGACATTAAAGATTCATTCCGCAATTACGAGCGGATTATCAGTGGTTCCCCCAGTCGGATTACGGTTGACGAAAAGAGTGAACTCTCGCGGATTGTGCAAGGTGTGCGGCAAAAGTCAACGGAATAGTTATTGGTCATTGGTCATTGGTCATTGGTCATTTGTTATTGGTCATTTGTCATTTGTTATTGGTCATTTGTCATTGGTCATTGGTCATTTGTCAGGATTTGGTATTAGGGCGGGTTTTGTTGAGATGTTATCACGGAGATTCTAATTAAATAAGGGCGGGTTTTGTTGTTCCATTATTGGTGGATATTTGAATTGAGTCCCTAAACCCGCCCCTACAATTATCCCTACATCCGCCCCTACAATTGATTCGCGATCGCATCCACTAACCGATCCATTTCCTCATAGTCTGTAAAGTAATGAACGCAGGCGCGAATGCAGTCGGGATCACGCAGGGTGCGAAGCTGAAAACCTTTGTCTTCCAATTGGTTGACGAATTGGGAAGAGGGGGTGCTATCGGTTAAGACAAAGGACACTAAACCCGCTTGGGGGGGAGACGTCAATAAGCAACGCACCGAGTTTAACTGGGATAAACGTTGCCAAAGATACTGACTACGCTGACAAATTTGTTCGTAGCGGCTTTGATCCGTTCCCCATTGCTGATGAGTTGCGATCGCCTCTCGCAATCCGACATAGAGAGGATAGGCGGAGGTGGCGACTTCAAAGCGTTGTCCATCCGGTTTCCAACCGATGGGTTTAGCGGTTTTGTCCATGAGAATACCGCGCCAACCAATAAACGTCGGATGCAGGTGTTCTAACGCATCAGGTTTCACGTATAAACCGCCAACCCCCGCAGGTCCACACCACCATTTATGACCTGTAAAGGCATAAAAGTCTACCCCAAGTTCGCTTAAATTTAAGGGTAAGGAACCAACAGATTGAGCCGCATCGACTAAAATTTGAATTGGGGCATTTTCGGTTACTGCATTACGACAGGTTTCTACAATTTCTTTTAAGGGCAAAACTTGACCCGTATTCCAGAGGATATGACTAAGAACGACTAACCGGGTACGCGGTGTCAGATGTTGTTTGATTACGGCGGTAGGATCACCCTGGTTCAGCGTCGCCATAATTGGACAGGTGGACACCTCTACGCCAAATCGCCGTCCGATCTCTTCTGCTGTAGCCACAATACCCGGATGTTCACAATCCGTCAGCAGGATGCGATCGCCAACTTGCCAGTCTATCCCCCAGAAGGCAATATTACAGCCAACGGTGACATTTTCGGTGAGGGTAATCGTTTCGGGAGGCGTTCTCAACTCAGATGCGATCGCACCTCGAAGTTGCCCGGTTTGTGCCAAGCGCCACTCATTAACCTTACCGGAGAATGGTCCGTGATGCTGAGTATACTCATAAGCTTGTTGAATCGCCGTTAACGACCTTGCGGGGAGAGTCCCTTGACCGCCAAAGTTGAAATAGGCTTTGTTGGCTAAAGCCGGAAACTGCTGTCGATGGTGTTGCAGATGAGTTGATGCACCAGAGATGTCTGTCATTGGCAAGTTTTTACTATCCCCAGGAATGCATCATTATAATCCCAATCATCCCAATTTTTCAACACAATAAGCATATATACTGATCAGTTTCTGAGAAACTCAGCCATTCTGCGTAGGATTATTCAGCGAATCAACGGATTATTTGTTACAGGAAGTAAAGGTATTCTGGTAGGCAGCATAGACATCTAAAAGCAATTTCCTATTTTTATTGCGTCCCAGCCGATTGAAACCATCGGGACATAAAACCCAATGTAGGGGCGGGTTTAGGGACAAAATTAATGGAGCCACAAATCACCTTTATACAAAACCCGCCCTGCCCCAATCTTTCACTGCGATCGCGGTTGAGAATAAGGTGGGTTGGGTTGTCCAGTTTCGGATTAATCGATTGCCTTTCGGTGGGGGAATGGGCGGGTTTTGTTGTTCCATTATTGGTGGATATTTGAATTGAGTCCCTAAACCCGCCCCTACAATTATTCCTAAACCCGCCCCTACAATTATTCCTAAACCCGCCCCTACAATTATTCCTAAACCCGCCCCTACATCTAATTTTTCTGCCCCAAATGCCTTGGCGAATAAATCACGCAAATTTATTTTTTTGTCCAAAGTTCAATACTTAAGCGCGAAGCTTAAATTGGGCGATAATAATGCCGATAATGGCTAAAATGGCGGTGGGATAGAAAGCATAAGTATAGCTGCCCAATAAATCCCGGAGTTGTCCGATGGCTAGAGTTCCTAAAAATGCTCCAGCGCCATAGGCAGTGAAGACAATCCCATAGTTCTTAGCATAGTCCTCTGGAGGAAACAGAATCAGGGTGGCTGTCGGTGCGATCGCCAACCATCCTCCTAAGCAAAGCCAGAACAGCGAAAAGGCAACCAGATAGGTCAAAGCTTGCCCCTCTCCAGCATTGAGCATCAAAATTGAAGCTATCAGAATTAACACATAGGAAATAATCGCTGCTCCCTTGGGCTGTAGGCGATCTGTTAACCAACCAAATAGAGGACGCCCGATGCCATTAAAGATAGCAAAGATAGAAACTGTAATCGCGGCGGTAGTCGCATCGAGTTTAATAATTTCCTGTGCCACGGGGCTAGAAATACCGATCGCCGAAAGTCCGACAAACGTGCCGATGGTATAGCAAAACCAGAGCGCATAAAAGGATGGCGATTGCAAGAGTTGTCGCCGCTGATTTTTGGTTGTTTCGATCGGTTTTGGCGTCCAGTTTTTGGGTTTCCATCCGACTGGGGGTAATTTTAGGGTGATTGAGATAACGAGAATAATTGCCGTCAAACTAATCCCCAGAATTGCAAAGCTAGGAAGAACCCCAAACGCTGCAATTAAGCCCTTTGCCATCGGTGCCGTCACCAAGGGAGAAAGTCCAAACCCGATCGCCGTCAATCCCACTGCCAACCCTTTGCGATCGGGAAACCATTTAGCGGAAACTGCCAGGGGAACACCATAGGCAATACCAACGCCCGCACCAGCGATTACACCATAGGTAATCGTTAAGAGGATGATATTCGTGGCGAAACTGGAAAGGATATAACCAATTCCCGTCACCACGCCACCAATCGCTGTAATTTTGCTCACGCCAATCTTATCAATGTAAAATCCCGTAATTGGCATCAACAGGGCATAGAGGACTAATAAAACTGTGAACGGTAATAAACTTTGAGTGGCGCTGATGCCAAATAAGTCCTCTAGCGGTTTACGAAAAATACTCCAAGAATAGACTGTGCCTAAACACAGTAGGATAAGCGAGCCTAACGGGATTAAAAACCATCTGCCTTTCTCTGCTGGCAAGCCAAAAACGCGAACAGATTGCCAGTTATCCATAGAATCTCCTACACACAGCTAATCATCCAAGAGGATACCACCTGAATAGTATCTGATCAGCTAACTGGGTTAAGTTAATTTTCGGCTCTATGATCCCCTATGTCGATTGGGTTGAGGTACGTAGGTAGAACCTTCTCGAAGAACAAGCCAACTTAGCAGGTAGCTTGCAGAATGTCTGCTTTCTCTGACATTCTCCCCTCATTTTCAATGGGGCTAGCAAGATTTTCTAACTTAGCGTGTTGCGGGTTGGAATCTGATTCTATCCATAAAATCACGGTATAACTAAATTTGGAGCCGTTTTAACTAACAGTTTGGCATAGTAAGTCCGGAAGAGCCGATTTCCGAAATTTTTGATCTGTTTTTATCATAAATACTCTCGAAGAGCCAATATCACTCATGAATTCTACCATCAGGCATTGTCGCCCCCTGCAAATTTGCCCCCATTAAATTCGTGGTACTCAATTCTGCCCGTGTCAGATTAGCATTGCTCAAATTCGCCCCCATCAGGTTTGTTCTTGCCAAATATGCCTCAATTAAATCCGAATCACTCAAATTCGCTTCCCGTAAATTTGTCCGACTCAAATCCGCCCGATTCAATCGGGCAAAACTCAGATTTCCCCCACTGACTTGGGCTTTATTCAACCTGACATCTGGCATTACAGCCCCCTGTAAATTCACGCCAGTCAAATCAGCTTCACTTAACATCGCCCGTTCCAATTTGACATTCTTCAGCATAGCGCCACGCAAATTCGCCCCCATCAAATTCACTTCCGTCAAAAATGCCGAACTCAAATTCGCGCCACTCAAATCTGCCCCCCGCAAATCCGCTTCCCGCAAATTCGTTTCCCTTAAATTGGCACCCCTTAAGTTTACTTTCAATAAATCTGCCCCGCACAAATCAGCCCCTTGTAAATCGACGTTCTGTAAGATGGCGCCCCGCAGCTTGGCAGTATACATCCGCTTTTCTTCTCGCAAATTCGCCCCGCGTAAACACGCCCCAGTTAAATCCGCCCCACTTAAATTAGCCCCCCGCAAATCAGCATCCATTAAGTTAGCATCGAGCAAACTGGCTAATGTCAAATTGGCGCTTCTTAAGTCAGCACTTTGTAAACTTGCCCCATGTAAATCGGCATTATTTAAATTAACCCCACTCAGCCACGCCTGATTTAAATTTGCGCCACTTAACCGTGTCCCTACTAAATTCGCTTTCCTTAAATTCGCGCGACTCAGGTAAGCAAAAATTAACGTCGCGCCATGTAAATCAGCCCCATTGAGAACAATGCCAATTAAGTCCGCGCCAAACAAATTGACACCGCTGAGGCTGACACCCGTAAACTTGGTTTCTCCCGCTTCATAGCGCTGTAGGAGTTCTTTAACGTTCATAGAATCGTTTCATTGATTGTGCGATCGCGCCAGCGGCTTGAATATTTTCATCGGCGTCCTCCAGGGCTTGTGCTGTCTGGAAAAGCTTGGCTTCAAGTTCCTCAATCGTGGGACAAGTCGAGAACAATTCAAATAACAAATCGTCTAGGGGCTTGGCTTTCATCAATAACCAATCATGGTGCGTTTTCTTAATCGGATGATAGAGTACCGAAAAAATTAATAATTTTGCCCGCAATGGGGTTGTATATTTCATTACATTTAATCGCAAATCAAACGGGTCATACGGGCATGGCTTTGACGTGGAATCCTGAGTTAAATTTTGTCCATTTTCTTGACTTGTAACACCTGATGATTGCTGATTTTTGATTGCTGATTGCTGATGGGTAAATTCGTTTTTATCTTCTCGTTGTTGGGTATTCCTGTTCCCTCGATTGATCGGTGAGGGCAAGGTTTTCGGTGGCGGTGCTGGTGGCTGCGATCGCACCGCTTTTACGGCTTTCACACTGGTAATTTCTGAATCATCAGTATAGAGTTTTTGCAGCGCCTTGAGAATCGTTTTTGCTACGACAATATATTCCGCCTGTCGGTTGAGGGTTTGCACTTGCTGCTTGAGTGCTGCACTGAGTTTCTCGATGCTAGGGTAAGAGTCTCTTAGCTCTTGAATTAAATCCGCCACGTTCAATTGCTCTAGAATCTGCGAGTCGGTTTCCCAGTGATTTTGACCGACATAAAGCATGAGTTTTTTGATTCGCAGGATATTACTATCTTCTTCCAGTTCACTGGCGGTTTCTAATACTATCCATGGGGGTTGAGTCGCCGCTTTAGGCTGGGATTTAACCGCGACGACTTGAGTTAATTCTTCCGGTTCGCTATAGAGGGGTTCTAATTGATGAATAATCGTATCCGCCACGAGTAAATATTCAGCTTGGCGGTTCAAGGTTTCCGCAAAGCTATAAAGCCTTGAACGAAGCTGCTCCAGACTGACATGGGAGACGCGAAGTTGTTGGATTAAATCAGAGAACTCATACTGATTCAGAATTGACAAATCGTTTTCCCACTGACTCTGGCAGGTATAAACCATTAACTTTTTTATCCGCGTTGAATTGTCGTGGGTTTCTAGATTTTTAACAATTCTATCTAAACTCAATAACCCTGGCATTAATCTAAATGATGAATTGTGAAATTATCGCTTTTATGGAGAAATAATCCGCCGCATTTTGTTTTTGAGCAGGATGCCTTGAACTGATGTACCTGCTTAGAGTTATTAACATATATTATTTATTTTGTCAATATTTTAGATTAAACCGATTTCCAACTCTATGATATCAAGACTGCTGGATGTTCCAGACGTAGCCGGCTAGATCTAGAACAGGTTCCTCTAGCTTCCCCATAAATTATCCTGATCGGCTGGCATAGGCTCAGAAAAACATAAATACTGACCCCATTTTAGTGGCAGTTTAATCCCTTATCAGTAGTCGATTACGACTCCTTCTAAATCACTATGTTACTTACTCGTCAACAACTCAAAGCCAAAAAACGCAATGCCAAACGGCTCAGTCAATTACTCCAAGAGGCTAGAAGAGAACTTGAACACAACATTATCATGTTGGAGGATACGGTTCTCGATCAAGGCATTTGGCAAATGTCTGATATTTTGCCCTCCCAAAATGCCCATTCCGTAATTGGCGAAATTCTGGCGATCGCGGATGCCTGGGAACAACTCAACCATTTTGAAATTGAGGAAAAGTTAGATCATATCGAGGGTAAATTCTATCAAAACTAAACCATTCTGTTTAATTAGCTCCCTAATCAATTTATCCCACGACCCAAAGGTTAAAGCAATTTCCCCAAGAGTACACAGAGATGGCATTTGAGGCATATTGTTTAGGTTACATCAGCTTGAATAAACTAGCTGAACTGCTGGAGATTCCAGTTGAAGAAGCTAAAGTCCAAGTTGAGGCTCGGAATGCTCCATTAGACTTGGGTGTGAGTGGGGAGTTAGAACTATTGAATGACATTGAGAATGCCTAAACCAGAAGCATCACCCATCATTTTCGATAACACCGTCTTGAGTAATTTTGCTCTGGTAAGCTGTCACACATTTAAATTGGGAATGGGTAGCGAGCAAGATGCAAAGCCTGCGGCATGGCTTCGCTTAACGCATTACAAGGGTTTTGCCGTTTTTGACATTAAGGTTTAAATGCCGAACAGCTTACAGGCTTTTGATATCTTACGACAGCTTTATGAAAGTAGAGCCTTTATTTGTCGAGCGGTTCTACAGGAGATTCAGGCAGGAATTGATAGCGGTTGGAAATATCCTTGGTTACGAGGTAGAACTAGATTACAGGTCATTAATCAGGCATTGGACGAGGGTTGGCTGCAAATCCCCAGAAGTGAGGTCAATCCAGGCGACGATATTGTGGAGCTTCAACTTGCCCTAGAGTATGGTCAACGTTTTGGTGCAGGAGAGGCAGAAGCAATGGCGATCGCTTGAACGAATAAGTAGATCTTAGGGAGAATCCATCTCGATTTGCATAGACGAACTCATCCGCATCAGCATTTCTTGCTTACTTTCGGGTTCTGTCACCAAAAACTCCATGTTAGAAAGTGTAGACATCATTCCACTAAGCGGCATGATCTGATCAAACCCGATGGTCATTGTTCCCGCGCTTTGCATGGCAAAAGACTGAATCTGAAAATTCACACCAGGAGGCGTTCCGGGAAGATTCATTTGGCTCGATTCCTGAGATTGCTGTTGCGTACTCATTTTCAGCGTCACCTGATTCTCCTTAATATCTTCCACCTCATATAAGACTTGAACCTGATCCAATGGCAACCCAAAAACAGGTACAGCGCTAGAGACTTGCCATGTTGCTCCCACTCCCACCGCTGCTTTGGGAAACGGTGCTGCCGATAATTGCTCTAAGGAACTCAACATTTGCTGTAAAAGTTGTTGGAGGTTGGGATCAAGATCCGCTGGTAACGATACGTCCACATCTTTAGTGATTCCCTGCTGATCAATCACAAAGTCAATGGTTACATCCTGGAGTTGTTGCAGTTGCGATCGCAGAGTTTGAATTAGTTCCGGCGGAGCGGTTGTATCCGAGACTACATCCACATCCGTGTAAGTCACTTTAATCTGAGCATCCCCATTCGTCTCAACCTGAGTCACTTCTGACTCAATGGTCATCTGTATAGCTGGCATATTGACATTCGGCATCACCTGACCATCCACCGCCCCTGTCATGTCCATATTCATCGTCAGGATTGTGGTTTGCTTGGTGTTGGCGGCGGGTTTAAACCGCAAAATTTGCCGAGGTTGAACACCTGGATCAAGTAAGACTATCGTTGATTTCGCTTCAGTCGCACTTTCGGCTGAGTCAGGAATGGTTTCAATCAAGGGTGTTTGAGCATGGACAGAGGGAGATGGCGGCGTTATTCCCCATCCAGTAATCAGTAAGAAGGCAGCACTTAGGAGGAATGGTTTCTTCATCAGGTTATTCGAGATTCAGACACTGAATTCAATCTAGCTCACTGATCAAGGAGATGTGAGCGTTAATCTCTCGCGCTCAACCCTAAACACTCAAAACTCTCTCATGCGGTTGGGGCGGGTTTATTTGTATCCGGGTGAGGGAAGAAACGATAATAGTGAAACCCGCCCCTACAAATTCAACATTCAACACTCAAAACGTCCTGATTAGGTACCTGGACATAAATTCTGGTCGCTGTAAGCTGTTCGGCATTTAAACCTGAAATGTCAATAATGACGAAATCCTTGTATGTAGTGCGTTAAGCGAAGCCATGCCGCAGGCTTTGCATCTTGCTCGCTACTAATACCCAATTTAAATGCGTGACAGCTTCCTAAGAAATGTTAACAAACCTCAAATTCTTACTGTTGCCCGTTGCCTGTTGCCTGTTGCCTTGTCCTCATGTTTAACTTTAATTTTGTCCGACTACTTGAACTTAGGTTGTTTGCGTAATAAGTTGATCGGTTGCGGTTGTTGAGACTGAACGTTTGATGTACAGGAGTTCAATCCGACAGCCAAGCTAAGTGCGATCGCAACTGTACTGAGCCGGACAACCAATCGCTGGGGTGTTGTGTTCATCATCAAAGCCCCCCATTGTTTGAACACAGGATACAGTTCAATCATGTCAGTATTAGTTTAAGAGGGATTTATCAAGGGCTTATGGCAGACTCCAGAATCCTTTACCTGGGGATCGATTTCGGTACATCTGGCGCACGGGCGATTGTGATTGACGCCACAGGTGCAGTTCAAGCCGAAGCGCAATATACCTTTGCGGCGACTCCCCTGGCTGAATTAACGGCAATTTGGCAAAGCACTCTGTATCGGCTAATTGAACAAATTCCGGCATCGATTCGACAGGATATTACTCGTATCGCCATTGATGGGACATCGGCAACTGTACTGCTATGCGATCGCCAAGGTACTCCAATCACTGAGCCACTTCTCTATAATGATGGGCGAGGGATAGACGTGATGGAACAATTACAGCAGATTGCTCCAGCTAATTCCGTCGTTCTCAGTGCTACCTCGAGTCTGGCGAAACTCTTGTGGTTGATTCACCATACACCAGGCACTCTGGACAATTATTACTTCCTCCATCAAGCCGACTGGTTAGCCTTTTTATTACACGGTAAGCTCGGAATTAGCGACTATCACAATGCCTTAAAGCTGGGATATGACCCAGAAAAGCTAGAGTATCCCACTTGGATGAAACAACTCCCTCTCACACCAATATTACCCAAAGTCCTGGCTCCGGGAACGGCAGTCGGTGACGTCACTCCAGAGATTGCTTCCCGGTTAGGATTACACCCAGACTGCCAGGTTTGTACGGGTACAACAGATAGTATTGCTGCATTTCTCGCCAGTGGTGCAAAGAATCCCGGTGAAGCTGTAACCTCTCTGGGTTCTACATTAGTCCTGAAGTTATTGAGTCATACCCGCGTCGAGAATGCGGGTTACGGCATTTATTCTCACCGACTCGGTAATTTATGGTTAACCGGAGGTGCATCGAATACCGGAGGTGCAGTACTGCGACAATTTTTCAGTGACAGAGAACTTGAAGAACTGAGCCATCAAATCAACCCTGAGCAAGAAAGTCCCCTAGATTATTATCCATTATTAAAAAGAGGCGATCGCTTTCCCATCAATGACCCTCATCTGTCTCCCAAATTAGAACCTCAACCTGCCAACCCTGTAGAATTTCTCCACGGTTTACTCGAAAGCATTGCCCGTATTGAAGCACGAGGCTATCAACTATTACAGCAACTCGGTGCGACTCCCCTCACCTGTGTCTATACGGCGGGAGGAGGTGCTAAAAATACGACATGGACAGCGATTCGCCAACGTCAGCTACAGGTTGCCATTCAACCCCCCAGACACATAGAAGCAGCTTACGGTACAGCGTTATTCCTGAAGGGGTGACAAGCTCGCGTCAAAGGTAGGCAGGGTGTGGGGTATGGGGTGTGGGGTATGGGGTGTGGGGTATGGGGTGTGGGGTGTGGGGCTTCTCGGTAAGGAATACAAAAACCCAGAAGAGGAACTAGGGTAAGGAGCGAGCGCTCTCCAGGCGAGGCAACGCCCTCAACTGGAAGGACTTCAGGGTCAAAATGAATAAACAATAGAGTTTTTGGTGACTCCCTGAGTAAAGTTCAACACCTCGACTCCGCTCGGTGTTGACGCCCTCGCGGAGTCGAAGCGTCAATTTTTCCCGACACCCGACACCCGACACCCGACACCCGACACCCGACACCCGACACCCGACACCCAGTAGTACCTTCAAGTCCCTTGTCACCCCCTCAGGGCTTGATATCCGATTATCGACTCGACGCCATCAGTTGCTGCGGCTGGTAATCGGAACCTTGCTTATTCGCACAAAATCCCAAATCATGCTTTTGTCCCGGTTCAATCACCCGTCCCCAATCCATCGGCGTGACAATATATCGTGATCCTTTCTGTTGAAAATTCCCATTCCAACTCTGATTAATCGCAGCTTGATTCATCTCAAATTGCACTTGCCAGTCGCGCACTGTGTTATCCGTGGGATTAATCACCGCTAAACTCATACAAAATCCCTCTTGCCAATCCGATTGTAGATTAGACATGACTTTCAATTGCGGTGGAGTGGTGGGAATCCTGACTGAGGGAGGAAACTCAGCGTCACTCCTAACCGCCACGGCTGACAGTTGTCGCGGCTGATAATCTGAACCTCGCTTATTGGCGCAAAATCCCAACTCGCGGCTTTTTCCTGGTGCGATCGCACGTCCCCAGTCCAAGGGTTTCCCGACATACTCTGAACCCTGGGCTTTAAAATTCCCATTCCAGGTCTGACTAATTGTCGCCTGATTCATCTGGAACTGCACTTGCCAATCCCTCACCGCCTGATCCGTGGGATTGATCACCTCGATACTCATACAAAACCCATCTTGCCAATCTGATCGCATCGTTGAGGTGACTTTTAATTCTGGTTGACGGGGACGGGGTTTGAGGGTGGGATTCATCCCTAGGGATGGACTAGGTTTAATATCAGGAATGAACGCCATGGCGGGTTTGTGGGCAAACCGAGTGGCAATTAGGACTCCTTGTAGTAAGTCTTGCTTGGGTTCCTGCACCGTCAGCCAGTCATCTTTGAGCAGTCCTCCGGTATCATCACTATTGGGATTCCAACTCCAGTAGGCAAAACCCAAATCCTCTTTCTGCACAAAATTAACCAGTTTCTGTTGCCAAACACCTTCCTTGGATTGGGAATCAACTTGTCGTCCGCCAAACTCCCCGATAAAGACGGGGGCGATTCCTTTTGTGGCAATATAATTCCAGCCGATTTCCCAGCGTCGGGTGAGATTTTGGGGAAAACTCGGTTCAGAAAACCAGGGTTGATCAAAGACGCCCGAACCATATTCATGGGGAGAATAGACCACTTTATTAGGACGGGACAATCGCACTGGGAAACGTCCCACGCCCTCTAGATTCGCGCCCATCCAATGAATATCCAGTTGTTGACCGGGAACGTTATTTTCTACCCCTTCGACAACCATTAACCAATCCGGGTTAATCTCCAGAATCGCATTCCCAGCCCGTTCCGCCGCCAGTCGCCAATCGGTTTCCAAATCCCCAGTTCCCCAACTGGCGCGACCATGGGGTTCGTTTTTCAGGTCAGCCCCAATCACGTTTAATTGATTTTTGTAGCGTCTGGCTAACACTTTCCAGGTGTCAATCCAATCGGCTTCAGTGAAGCCATCACCATACCACAATTCGGGAATCCGTTCGTCGTTGAGTCGGTGAGAGTCCAACAGAATCATTAACCCTCTTGCATCGGCTTCTTGGATAATCATATCCATCACCTGTAGGGGCGATTTCCCTTCCAGTTCAGCATTTGCACCGATACTATAATCAATCCCAGTCACCTCTGGAGACCTCAGGGATTTTACGGCATAAGGCAGTCGGATCATGTTGTATCCTAATGCTTTCATCTGCGCCAGCATCTCCTTATAATCCCGTTTCCACAACCCGTGAGGGGCGTGCATTTCGGTTTCAATACCAAACCAGTTTACGCCTCGCAGAATGACAGGTTTACCTGTCGCATCCACGATTTTTGCTCCCTCGGTCGAAAGGGGAAAGGTAACGGTAATGATCGGATTGTTCGTCGCCGCCACGGGTAAATCTGTTGCCCAATCGACGCCCATCATCAGTGATAACAGGAATGCTAACAGGAAACAAATCCCTCGGCGTAAGCCCCGGAGTTTTCGCCTTCGTTCCTGGGTATTGTTTTGCAGTGGGGACGATAAATCCTTGCTTCCTGGCGATCGCGCCCCAGCTTTTGCCTTTGGCTTCTTCTGCCATCTACCTACTTTGTGTTTGTCTTCAATCAAAGGATTTCCCCTCCGGCGTAGCATCAAGGATGGGATATGGCTAATGGGTAAGAGTAGGTCTTGGAAAATGTTAAACATAGTGGTGTGGATATCCGAATCAGAAACGGTAACAATTGCAATCCCGACTTGGCAATTTTTGGGAGTTGTAATCCCAATCGACGCTCCCAAGCGATCGCTTTCCTGTCTACTAAGTATTCTAGATAAAGTCTAGTGCAAGCAGGCAGAAATAACGCCAACAGCTAACATCTCCCCCAGCTAAGAGACGTAGCATGCTACGTCTCTACGCTCCCCCGGCTCCCAGACGTAGCATGCTACGTCTGGAACATTGCTCCCCCGGCTTCATCGTATCTACGAAGCGGCTCTTGTATTTTTATGCCCGCTGCACTAGGGGGTATCGCCAACTGGCTTAGGGTTAAGAAATGAGCCAAAAATTGTCAGAACAGGGGAGAGCTTGTTCTGTTTGGGTCAAGACTGTTCCTCACCCTGTCGAGTTTGACCCGAAGTCTCTATCTGAAGTTCCCTCGTCTTAGTAATATTTTCTCTCTTTGAACTTTAATTGTAAAGAGATTGTAGGTTTATAAAGTTTGCGTAAAAATACGGAATTAACCTCTGATTCTTAATCGTAACTTTATAAAAATACATGGACATTTTTTGTCACAAAGATTAACCTTAAAACAGTCCCCCTTGAAGTCCTCCTGCCAATTGGAATTTCTCTCGCTAACGTTTAATAGTAATTAACAGTACAGTACGACGAACACTGGAAATTGTCACTAGGAACTACAAATTATGACGGGCTCTCCACTACAACGATTCTTCATTACACCCGCCGTTATCTCGACCGCCGTCTTTGGTGTCTTAACCTTACCTCTGGCTATCTTTGGGGATCAGCCAGTCACCATTCAACTCCAAGACGAACCTATATTTCATGGGGAACTCCGAGATCCTAATGTGGCTATGCCTTACCTGGGTTTAGCGGCTATACTCGGCTTGACAGCAGGAGCCTCTAGCATCGCGATAACCGGTTGGCGTCAGTCTGCCCGTAAATCGGCACAGACGGAAGCACAACTCTCCAGTTTGGAGCAAAACTTAAAAGAACGAGACGAATTATTAGAGTCTCTCAAAGCGGAAGAATCTCGACTAACCGCTTCTGGCTTAACCTCCTTTTTGGATGAAGAACTCCAAACCGACATCCAGTCGTCTCCAGAGGAAAAGCCAGCTCAATCCGAATCAGAACCAGCACCTGAACAGAGTCAACCGGAACCTGCATTGTCACTACCCCAAGTGACTCAACCAGCACCGGCACCGACTCCCCAGCCAGAGGTCAAACCAGCACCTGCACCCTCGTCTCCTCCCTTTGTGATTAATACTTCACTCGCGACGACGCCCTATGAGAGTTCTACTCCAGCCACCGTGCAATCCGCCGCCGCCAAGTTTGCTTCCGCGCAAAGCTACATGGCTTATGCGTCCAAAAAAGCCCCAAGCGAACCGCAGAATGTGACCCCTGCACTCACTCCCTCAGACTTGGAAAAACTGCAAAGTCAATTCCAACAGATTAAAGAGCAAATGGAATTTCTCAACAAGGCAATACAAGCCCAGCCGGATGCACCCAATGCTTCAGGAACAGCACACCCAACCCAACTGCGCGTGATTAAAAATTGGTCGGTGGAAAAGATTTCTTAGGGATTCGTCAATGTCTTGATACCGATTTTATAGCTTATTTGAGCCAAGAATTCAACATCTTGGCAAGCGAGCTACTTTCGGTTAAGCTGTCATGCCTTTCAATTGGGTATTATACCCCGTCCAAGTTAAAAACTGGAGATTCTTTAAGGGAAAAACGTAGACGCGGTTTAGTAGCGAGCAAGAGGCTTGCCATTATTGACATTAAGGTTTAAATGCCGAACCGCTTAAGACGGACTGGTATTCTCCTCTGCCCGGTTAGAATTTTCTTGAAGCTGGTTGGACAACATGGAAATAATTTGATCCACTTTCCGGCGATTTTGTTCACCAATCCATAACGGTAGAACTTGAGTCTCGGCTAATTGTAAGACTAGCGACATAATTTCACTGTTTGATGCCTCTCCATGGAGCAGTAAAACTAACATGGCTTGGTGTTCGTCTGCTATCTGTTTCGCTTTCGGCAAAATTTCCAGGGATTTAGCCCAGTGGACTGGGAACATCAGGTGAGGCGGTTGATTGGCTCCAATGTCAACGAGGGTTGGCTCCAAAATAGTACAAGTACCGTCTTCTCTTTCATACCAAGGGTGACTATTGGGGGAGGAAGCTGCCTGTGATTGCATAAGATTGCCCATTGATTATCTGGATGTGGATGATTTTTGTCCTATTTAATCAAATTTTATAAAAGATTGTCGAGCTTCTCTACAAGAAATACCGTATAATTACGGACAGGATAATTTGCTGAAAAATAAAAATCAGTAAATTCAACGAGTAGAGACGTTGTCGGTAATATCTCTACATGGGACAGTATGAGCACTGTATGGAGACGTTCCGCCGGAACGTCTCTACAAATCCATGGTGTCCTAACCGTCTTGGCGGTTGCTATACCTCATAGCACAAGCTATGGACAATGGTCTGAAAAACTGCTCGAATGCCCAGGCAGAGGCAGTTTCAGTTGAGTCCATCAATGAGGCTATTTCCATAAAGCAAGTTTCCGGTTCCGTTGAATTAGTCTAAACTCCAGTTTTAACTTGTCACCAATGGGGAGCATGTCAGGTTGGCACAAAATGCTCAAGTTAACCAAGGGAGTTGGGTTTCGTTCCAAGGGGCCAACCTACTTGCGTTGACATGCACCCTCACCAATGTCTGTATCTGACTTTTTTAAGGCTCTTAGTAACAACTTCTTCCAACTATATTATTCCCAACATGTCGGCTCTCGTTAGGAAGTACAGAACCAAAAGAATCACTATCAAAATATTGTACTTTAGTTCGACCATTTAAAGTGTATTCAGCTAAGGTAGCATTCCATGTCCAAGAAGAACCTAATTTACTTAAAGCACTATTAGAAAGTTTTACGGTTGCTATTCGAGAACCGAATCCTTGTAAACTAAACTCTTGTACAGCTACGAAAGTACCTGAGCTATTTGCGAACAAAAATGATGCTATTCCTTTTGACTCATCCCAATCCCATCCGCGAATGCTATCACTATTTGAAATATTAATAGTTGCTAGTTTACGACCAAATTGTCCTGTGTCTGGATTAAATTCCTGTACAATGACAACTGATTCACTACCGTTGAAGATAACGTAACTAGCTAGACGACCTTTGTAACTCCAACCTCTCACTGAATTAGATTGGGAAAGTGTCCTGCTACTTGCATTACCTTGTATATTAGTATAACGAAGCTTGGCATCCGAACCATTAAATTCAACAATAGAACATGCCTGATTAGCAAAAGCAGGTTTAGAATATAAAACTGTTAGTAAGGATATAACCATCAACAAAAATTTGATAGTCCATCCATTCTTAATATGAAATATATGAAATAGCATTTTTACCTCTTGATGTTTTGTTTTTGACACTCTCCCTTTTTCTAAAAGGGAGATTTTACAGAACTATTCGATGGTCTGTGGTTGAAACAGGAAATTGATACAAAAATTAATACTTTGGGTCACGCCAGTAGTGGACTGACACAACTAAAATTATGGAATAGATTTGACAATTAAATCGGTTAAATTGGGCGCACGTCGGTGCGCCCCTACTAATATACCATTTTAGCTATGTCACGCCGCCATCGTGTGTTAACGCAGCGTAACCCACCATTCCCGCTATGGATGGCGTATCTGCGTAAGTCCTGTCTAAAAAAACTAGTGCAACTGAGACGGAACCCAGCCTCGTCGCGAGAGTCATGTGACATCCTCCTACACTGTACCCGTAGGGGAGCGTGTAGGCTTCCTTTAGTACAACCTTTAGCTATACCTCCAGCATTTTACAGTGAGGATATGCCCAGCCCCACTTCTTGCTTATCGCAAGAGAAACTTTAGTAAGTGAGTTTAGTTTCTGCTGTCAAATTACCAGCTTTTACAGCGCAAGTAAATGAAATACAAAAACAATTTTTCCATCAATAATAGCGTGCGAAAAACAAGTTGTCAATGCTAGACTCAATAATAGACTGGCGATTCATCTGGTCGGTCAATCAAAGATTAGACCGTGAGGCTTATCGCCGATAAAGCTAAAGCATTCAATCAGAACTAAGCTACCCTAATTAACTAGGTAGAGCCAACTCGCGCCACTACCCCATTGCGACAATCACACCCTACTGAGCAATCCCTGGAGATCGGCTGATGAAACTGCTCTGGAATTCCCTCCTACTCTCTTTAGGCATCCTACTGCCAACTTCGACCCCAATCGTTTTAGCCGAGTCTGCGAAAACCCCTGAATCCATTGGTTCTACTCAGAATCTCACCGTTTCAGATTCCCCAATTGAGCCAATTGTTCAGACGCCCGATCCCCTCCATCACCCGATGCAGATCGGATTACCTGAACAAATCGCGGTTGAACACCAATTACCCGCAAACAGGGCTGAAGCGATCGCGATTCCAGAGACTCCCTCAGCCGCTTCCACTTCAGTTATCGTCGCTGAGGATTCCTCGGAAACGCCAAAAACTATCGTCATTCCAGAGGCTGTACCCACTTCAATTCCCGATACTGCAAGGGATAGAGGAGCAGGGGCAGCAGGGGCAGCAGAGGAAGCAGGGGCAGCAGAAAACTCAGCAGATGTAGAAGAGGACTCCGAAACTACAGCGCCAGACTCTATCGAAGTTGAGACAATAGAAATCCCAGAAACCGCCAGCGACGACTCCGCTGATACAGAAGAAGACACCGAAACTACCGCAGAAAACTCGACTGAAGTCGAGACGACAGAAACCTCAGAAACCGCCAGCGATGACTCGACTGATACAGAAGAAGACACCGAAACTACCGCAGAAATCCCCGAACTGACGCCTGAAGAACGAGAACGTCAACAAAAGCTGATTGAAGCCGATCGCCTTTACATGAGTGGTCAATTTACCGCCGCCCAACAGCTTTATCGGGAAGCCAAAGCCTCTTTTGACACGGAAGCAGCCCTAGAGAAACCCGTCGCTATCTATGAGCCGACTGAACTCTCACCTGCGGGTGCGGTGTACTGGCGTCAGTCGGAAGAAGGGTTAGAACAGCAACTGGAAACCAAGATTCTTGTCCCCCTCCAGTTTTTAGTCGAACAGCAACCGGAATTTATTCCCGGTCATTTGCGCTATGCTCAAACCCTCCAGGAGTACGATCGCCAGGAGGAGGCGATTCAGGTATTGGAACGGGCGACAACGTTATATCCCAATCAGCCGGATTTAATTAAAGCCAAAGTTACCGCCCTCGCCGATACCAAACGCTGGTTAGAAGCATCCTTAGCCGCCCGCCAGTTTGCCATGCTCAACTTCAATCATCCCCAAGCAGCGGAATTTGAGGGGCTAGCGGAGGAGAATTTGGAACGGTATCGATCGCGCTTGCGGAGTGAACTCAGAGGGAATGCGATCGCGAATGTGATTACAGGGGCGTTGGGTTATATTTTTACCGGAAATCTCTTTGGTCCGATTTCGGCAATTGAAACCACGACGTTAATGCTGCGCGGTGAATCCGCCGTGGGTGAAAGCTTCGCCGGAAGGGTACAAAAGCAACTCCCCATGGTTGAAGATGAACAGGTTCTAGAGTATGTCCGGGAAATTGGCAATAAACTCGCGATCGTAGCTGGGCGGGATGAGTTTGAGTATCAGTTTTATGTGGTTATGGATGACCAACTCAATGCCTTTGCTCTACCCGGTGGGAAGGTATTTGTCAATGCTGGCGCGATCATGAAAACAGACTCAGAGGCGGAGTTAGCGGGGTTATTGGCTCATGAACTGGCTCATGCCGTATTATCTCATGGCTTCCAGTTGGTGACGGAGGGGAATTTGATTGCCAATGTTACCCAGTATATTCCCTTTGGTCGCACTGCCACCAATTTAATTGTTCTCGACTATAGCCGAGACATGGAACGTCAGGCTGATGCGTTAGGGACAAAGATTTTAGTCGCTGGCGGCTATGCAGCAGATGGACTGCATAATCTTATGATTACGTTAAATGAACAAGACCGCGATCGCCCCTTATTTGCATGGCTGTCTACTCACCCGAATACAGATGAACGGATTAGCAACATTGAAACCCTAATTGAGCGCAATGGGTACAACCGTTATACCTACGAAGGCGTCGCCCGACATTTGGAAATTCAAGCGCGAGTGGCGCAATTGCTCAAGGACTACGAAGCACAGCAGGAGTGCGAGGAAAATGATGAGTGTGAGCAAGAACAAGACCAAGAGCAAGAGGAGATACTTGAAGAGTAGATTGGTATTTTTATCTATCCATATCTTAAGCCTGGTTGAAAAGGAAATTGCACAAGCAAACGAAACAAAGTCTGCTTGATCTCGGAGTAACCAAAAACTAAGGGTGTGGAAACCCGCGCAGGCGGGTTTAGTTTGTGTAGCTGCGGTTTCAACCGCTAATCCTAATCCAGTCAGGAAAAAAACCATTACCAAGATTTTTGGATACATTTTTTCTTTCTTTGTCAAGTGCCTATAGATGTATTGTGCAAAACTATACGGTAGAGATTTCTTTATAGTGTCCCGAATCATCCAATCAATTCAACCTAACTGGTGAACTCTCCAGCAACTGAGTTCGCTACCCTGAAAGATAGTGACATAGGAGAGCTTAACGATGAACGAACCAATTCGCACAGAAGAAAGCGTCGAGGAGATTAACGCTAACACTGTTCCTGTAGAAAATGAGTTACAGTCTATTGAACCCGACGTTGATAACACAACCCAAGTCAATGTCGAAGAATTCACCATTAGTGGCGATGACTTAGTTGGCAAAGTGAGAGAACTGATCCATCAGGGTAACATTCGCCGGATTATCGTCAAGAACGAAGAGGATCAAATCTTAATCGAAATTCCCCTAACCGTTGGCGTCGTGGGTGGAGTCGTTGGTGTGACGCTGTTTCCCGTCATCGCTGCTGTCGGCGCGATCGGGGCGCTCGTTGCTCGTTTGAAACTCGTGATTGAGCGACGAGAATAACTTTGGGGAAATTGGAAAAATCAGAGGATTGGGGAGGAAAAGCTTTTAAATCAGGGCGGGTTTTGTTGATCAGTTATCACTGACAAGCCAATTGAATGGCTAAACCCGCCCCTACAATTGACTACCTCCTCTCGCCCATCAGCGCAAAAATTCTGAAGGCAAAAGGGGTTGATTTGTTTGTTCAGTTGTCAACGTCGGCGGGCGCACATTCCCAGGCGTTGGGGGTTTTGAGGGAAGTTCATAGCGCTGCGTTCCCCAACCCCAATTCCTATCTTCAGGTTTAACCACAGGGGGAGTTTTTCGACCCGTTGGCAGAGGAATCCGTTGGCTTTGAGTGACCTTAACATAAGGCTGACCCTCGTTGGTAAAGCGAACCAATTGACCTTCTAGTTCGGGTGTTTGGATGGTTTGATTTTCTACAGTTGGCAGTTGACCCTGTGGATCAAATAATGCCACAAATGATACATCAGCAGAGGGTTGCAAGGAGTCACCAATGGGCGATTGATCCAGTTGCCATGCTTCCCGGAAATGTCCATCGGGCGCTACTTGCCATAAATTTAGCGTGGCTTGCCATTTTCCGTCCTCAACTCTGACTACTTGACGATCCAGAATGGAATAAGGAGAATACGATTCACCGCGATAAACCGCCTGATCCGGAAACCGTAAATCGCGAATTGCGGCTACGGTAATTTGACTTTGATCAGGGAGATTAGTTGTGCCACTCAAGCTGTAGAACCCAGGACGACCTGCGGCTTGGGCGTTAAGTGTTAAATTGATATCGGCTGAGTCTTGAAATGAACAGCTTGTACACCAAAGCAATAGTAGGACTACAATCGTCCAATTCCGAAAAAAAGATAGGCGGCGCATTTTAAGGGCAGACGGTTGGTAAGATTGACTGAGCATAGTCATTCGTCATTTGTCATTAATTGAGATGCTTCCCTAACCGACTACGTCTGGAACAGCATCGGATTTGATGGCTGAACCAATGTTATAGTAGTCCTATCGACTGACTATCATAGCAATTTTATTGGCATACTGTGTAGGTATGTACGATCAAATCTTGGAGCTGGGATAAACGAAGGTATATCTTAAGCTGTCATACATTTAAATTGGGTATAAGTCGCGAGTTAATTGCACGACAAGGATTCGGCAATTCTTGACGACAAGGTTTAAATAACGAACCGCTTAGACATTGCCTCATTTTAAGGAATAAGCTGTCATGCATTTAAATTGCGTATTAGTAGCGAGCAAGATGCTCGCACTACTTGGTGGGATTGAAGGTTAACCGAAGCTTTCCTTGTCCCCTACTGTACAATAATTGAACAAGCAGACCTGATAGGAATAACGCGCTGGCAGAATGCTGGCTTAGATCATGGCTGATCCAAACTGGGAAACCCTGAAAACGTTTCTCCACCAATTGTTGTTGATTACTTTACCCAGCAACGAGGATGTATCTGTGGTGCATACGTTCCTGGTAGAGAACTCTGATAAGCTGAATGAGACGTTTGCCCTGGTGCTACAGGAATGGGCGATCGCAAGTTTGGCTGAATTGGATGATCGTCACAAGCCGGATCTGGCGAGACGCCTACAGGGAATTAGTCAGTTCATTAACCAGTTTCCTGGCGGCGATCGCACGGATAATCTGGAAATTGTCCGCATTGGCTACGAAATTGCTGCTCAGGTTTTCACTCAGGCTGATGATCCCCAGGATTGGGCGGAAACTAACTATTATTTGGGGTTAATTTACATAGAGCGCAATAAAGGCGATCGCATTCAGAACCTACGCCAAGCCATTCAACGATTGGAAGCCGCTTTAACCGTCTACACCGCCGCGTTTCCCGATCAACGAGCCGAGATAGAAATGCATCTGGAATGCGCCTACCTAGAAATTCGACAGCATGAGTCAATTGAACCCAGCCATCCTATCCTATCCTCAACCCCTGCATCGTCTCCGTCAGCAACCCCCCAAGTCAGTGAAGCCGAAATCGCCGCGATTCAACCCCCTGCATTTCGTGCGATCGCGCAAAGCCTACTCGATGCAGAAAAGTTAACCGCTCTAGAAATTACTCCCGCTTCCCAGGAAAAGGCGGCACCCTTACCCCAGGATTTACCCCAGGTTCTCCACTACGCCTTAAATACCATTGGTATCAACTCTTTATGGTCCCATCAGTACGCCTCATTACAGGCGTTGCGTCAAGGGGGAGATATTTTACTCTCAACCCCAACAGCCAGTGGCAAAACTCTGGCGTTTCTTCTCCCGATTCTAGAAACCTGTCTGCTCAATCCCCACGCCACCGCCCTATTTATTTTTCCCTTAAAGGCGTTAGCGGTGGATCAGTTGCGGCAAATTCACGACATTATTGATCTGATCCCGAAGTTTCAGCGGATTAATGTAGTCATGCTGACGGGAGATGTTCCCATGGCTGAACGGATTAAATTATTAGAACAATCACCGCAAATTATTTGTATCACCCCTGACTTACTCCACCATCAACTTTTTAAGCTTTTTAAACCACAATGGCAATCGTGGCAATGGTTGCTGAGAAATCTGCGTTATTTAGTGATTGATGAAGCCCATACTTATCGCGGTAGTTTTGGTGCCCACTTTGCCAATCTAATGCGACGATTACGATTAGCGATCGACCAAAGTGGTGGAGATTCCACTCAATTACAACATATCTTTGCCACGGCGACGATTGGCAATCCAGGGGAATTAGCCGAAACCTTTAGTGGCAGACAGGGAAATTTATCCCTAATCGAGAACAGTGGTGCAGCAACGGCGGCGCGGACAACCCTCTGTTTAGCCCCATCTAAGTATGCCAATATGGACTCTTGTGCGATTGTCTTATCTTGGTTAGAGCAAGGATTAAAGGGGATTGTTTTTTGCAATAGTCGCATTTCCCTCAAATCTCTCTTAAATCAAATCCAAGAACATTTAGAGCAACGGGGACAAGGTTATCTTAAATCCCAAGTCAGGATATTTTATGGTTCCCTTAAATCTCATCATCGTCGCCAAATTATTCAGCAACTGAGTGCGGGAGAAATTAGCATTATTCTGGCAACCTCAGCCTTAGAAGCAGGGATTGATATTCCGGAACTGGATTGTTGCTTACTGCGCGGTTATCCCGGTTCACTGATGCAGTTACGTCAACGTCAAGGAAGGGCGGGACGGAAAAGCCCTGGTTTAGTGATTTTTCTGCCCATTGCCCAAAACGCCTTGGATTATTTTTATGGGAATAACCCGGACTTATTGTTAAGAGGTGAAGTTGAAAGTGCGGTATGTAATCCCGATTACCAAGTTTTCCTCAAACAGCATTTACTTTGTGGGGCTTGTGAGAGTGGTATTCCGTTGGATAAATTCTATCAGTATTTTGGTCAGTCCGCCGCAGACATTGCTATTGAGTTGATGAATCAAAACCAGTTATCCCTCTCTCGCCACCAGCACTTGTGGACGAAACCTTATCCCCATAAAGAAGTGCAAATGCGAGGAACGAACCATTTTACGGTGACATTAGTGGATCAACAGACGGGGGAAGAATTTGAGGAATTGGATGAAAAACACGCCCAGCGAGAAGTATTTCCTGAGGCAATTTATCAGTATCAGTCGCCCGGAGGAGAGCGAGTTTGGTATTCTTGTCAAAGTCTGGATTTGCAGAATCAAAAGGCAATTTTAAAACCTTTAGCTGAAGATCCCCAGCAGTTAACTCGTGCGGAGCAAGAAACTGAGATTGAACTCAAAGCTCACTTAGCTGAACCGAAGATTCTGCAAACAAGAATTCCGGAAGGACGAATACGCCTAATTCTGGGTTGGGGAGAAATTACCGATTACGTGACTGGATATACACTCTACAGTCTAGAATACGATAAAACCTGTCAAAATTTTCAATGTCGGCGTTACCATACACCTGTCAAAGAAGCTCAATGTCCAGCCTGTCGGCGCAGGACACGGTTTGCTGAAATCCAGAAACGGATTAAAACGGTGAATTTTGAGCAGCCTTATTTAACTCGACTGGAAGCACCTGTACTGCAAATTGAAGTTAATCAACCGATTCAGGACTATTTGACTCAACAGGTTAAACAAGTCAAACAAAAATTGATTCAGCAGTATGGCAAGAATATTCCTAGTGACTATACCTGTCTTTGGTCTTGTCCGCCAGAACGGATTGCGTTACATTCTATTACTCACCAAATTAATTTGGCTGTACCCTTATTAATTTTGAGTGAGACTCAGGAGGTAAATAGTCTAATCGTAAACAAACCTAATCGTCAACACACCTTACCCACAATTGGGTATTGGTTTGATACAACACCAGGAGGAAATGGGGTATCTGAGGCTATTTTTCATCGCTTCTGGGACTTTGCCTTCAAAGCTAAGGTGTTAGCCGCAGGGTGTGACTGTGATCAGGGTTGTCCTCGCTGTTTGATGCAGCACAGTTGTCCTGAAAGTAATGCGGCGTTGAACAAGAGTTTGGGACTTTCACTATTGGAAATTATCAGTCAGATGGAGACGTTACCTCTAACTTCTGAAAATTAGGCTAAAAAGGCAGAAGGCAGAAGACAGAAGGCAGAAAGCTTTTTTGTTGATGTTATCCTACAGACTGCAACTTGGTATAAAACAACGGATGAGGGGATGGCAAAATTAGGGTATCGACCTGTCGCCATTGATTTATTTGCAGGTGTGGGTGGGTTTTCCTTGGGAATCGAACAGGCGGGGTTTGATGTAGCGATCGCAATAGAAAAAGACCCGATTCACGCGGCTGTCTATGGGTTTAACTTTCCCCAGACTCATGTCTTGTGCGCGGATGTGACTGAGTTGACAGGAACACATATCCAAGAAGCCTTGCGGGATTGGTACGATCGCCAAAAACGTCCGGTTCTAGTTAGCGATCGCGACAGGATGGACATAGACTTAGTATTTGGTGGACCGCCTTGTCAGGGATTCTCTGTGATCGGGAAACGCCAGGTTTGTGACAAACGTAACCTTTTAGTCTTTGAGTTCTGTCGCTTGATCAAAGAACTCCAGCCTCGTTATTTTCTCATGGAGAATGTTCCGGGTTTAGGTCTGAACAAATACCAAGATTTGTTGAATCGGTTGCAGTGCGAGTTTACAGCAGCCGGATATGAGATAACTCAACCTATACAAGTCCTCAACGCGGTTAATTTCGGTGTCCCGCAGCAGCGACAACGGTTATTTGTATTGGGAAATCAGGTGGGAGTTAAACCTTTAACCTATCCTCAACCTCAATTGCAATCACCCTCTGAATTTTGTACCGTTCGGGATGCGATCGCGGATTTACCGAATTTAGATGATTTTACTGAACTCCAGACCTTAGACTCGGTAGAACTGACACTCCCCCAGTTACAATTACTCCAGGCATTAGCGATGCCTTACGTAGAAAAACTACGAAATATCATCACCGATCCCTTTAATTTCGCCCATCCCCGCCAATGGAATCCGTTCCTCTTAACCAGTTCTAAGCGAACCCAACATAATCTAGCCTCTATTGAACGGTTTAATCAAACACCACCTGGTCAATTGGAAGCAATTAGTCGCTTACAACGCCTAGACTGGGGCAAACCCTGCTACACTCTACGAGCAGGTACTGGATATGATCGGGGTAGCTATACTTCCCCCCGTCCCATTCATCCTGAATATCCACGGGTAATTTCAGTCCGAGAAGCCGCACGTTTACATTCATTTCCGGACTGGTTTCGCTTTCATGTTACGAAATGGCATGGATTTCGACAGGTAGGGAATGCTGTACCGCCACGACTCGGACGAGTCTTAGGTGATCAAATCATCGCCGCCTTGGGAGTTGAACCCTCGCCGCCAACCCTTACCCTCACCCTAAGAGACTCGCACCTATTAGAATTAGGTCAGGTCAAAGCATTTAAGTATTGGAAACAAAAGACCTATTAATTAGGTGGGGACAATTAAAGTTAACGGTGAAGATGGTCATTCGTCATTCGTCATTTGTCCTTTGTAAGGGTTTGAGGAGTATTTATATAACTGAACATAGTTAAGTTTATTTCCACCAACCTACTTAAGATATCCGTAGGGTGGGCATTGCCCACCAGCCTTAGGAAGTGTGCCATTCAGCTTAAATTATAGTGTCACTCCCAAAATTTTGTGATTTAGATCACCTAAAGAAGACAAACTTATCATAATCCTTCATCAGGAAGCATCACTTGGCGAATCAATACTTATCACAATTTTGGTTAAGTCATAATCACTGACAATCGGCTGATTTGATCACGTTAGAAAATCGATAAGTTCTTTAATATATTTTATACAAGGAGAGATACACCACGTTGCCAAAGACCCAATGAAATCTGCTCAAGTTTGCTTTCCCAAATTTCCCGTCCAGCAAATTGCCCATCGCATTATTGATATGCGTCAAATTAGCTGGATTGATCAACAACTGTTTATGTCAGCCCTTTTATCGAAGCAATCACTCTCAATGGAAGAGGAACACTTAGTTGAACGGATTTATGAAGGTTTAAATCGAGGATGGATTCGAGTCGTTTAATAGAATTAATTTGGGCTTATCAATTAATATCTCCCCTAGCTCCCAGACGTGCCATGGCACGTCTCTACATTGGCTTCCCCAGCTTCCCCCAGATTAATTGTATCTACGAAGCTGCTCAAGTATGTTCATGCCCGCTGCATTAGATTCGACCACTACCAATTTTTGGTAGAACTTCCTTTGCCCATAATTCATCAGAAATTTTAATTTGCTTGTCTTCGAAAACTCTTTGATTATATTGCTCTAATAACGCTGTAATAAGTTGAATATACTCTTTCAGTAAATCCCGAATTTCTTGTCGGGCTAATAAATTATAAGAATTTGATGTATTATTTTTTGCACTGAATTGCCGAATTACAGGCGCATTGAAGACAATCCAAAGAAATGGAGAATTAATAACTTCTTCCATCAATTCAATTAGTTCAGGTTGTAAAAATAAACAATATTTTTCCATCGTGCGGTTTAAGGAATCCTTAAACTGCGAACATTCACGTAATAGATAATCTGACCAATCCGCTTCAATTGCGCCCAATACAGGGGCTGGTTTTGAAAAATCTAGAAATGCTAATTCTTCAAAAAATGTATGATCAAATAAGTCAACGACTGTTTGATAATTTTTATCGGGTTTTTCGGCAATAGCCGCCTTAAACATATTAAAAAATAAATAAAAGTGACGTCGAAGCGGTCTCCTTAGTTGCAGGAATGCCACAGCTTCTAGTTTTCTGCGTTGATTTTATTGATCGATCGCAATGACCCGATCAATCGAAAAGACGACAATTAGAATGCCAGTAATTTCTGAGGCAATATCTAAAGAAAAAGATTTGAGCCAAGGATATTGACCCGAACTGATGAAATAAACGAAAAAGCAGCAGCCCAATAAGATAGGAAGTGCAACATAGGGAGTTTTAAAAGATTTTCTCATCTTATTGCCTGCTACTTTGCTTGAGCGTCCGGGTTATTGAGAAAAGATACTCTTCTATTGCAAGAAACCCTCTGCTGCTAATAATCCTACAGAAAAGAGTATCGTAGCCATTAGCGAAAAAACCATCATCATACCAGAAGGCATAAAACTGCGGGTGCGGAAAAGGCGAATAATAAAAACGATAAATAACACTAGAGAAATGAATGTGGCGAGTCCGAGTCCCATAATGGGGATAATCCGGCAAAGCCACCAAGCCACCAACAGTCCTAAACCACTACTGATACCCGAAATTAGGGATTTTTGGCTTTTGGCTTTGACATACCCGATTACGCCACCCACCAAAACGAGTAAAGCGTAGATTAAAACAAATCCGGTAATAATTGGCAATAAGTTGTTCATGTTAGGAAAATTTTGCTGGATATCAAGACTGACGATCCACTAATTTATCGTATTAATTATACTCGCTTTGCCGCTACCTGGGATGTAAAGGCTCCAAGGCTGCACTTGTTTCTGGTATCGCATTACGGAGATACGTTAGGACATTTCCCTGTTGCCTGTTGCCTGTTGCCTGTTGCCTTTTCACTCAATGTTATTGTCCTAACCTGAATGCGTAGTGCTATATCTGCTTTGTCGTCTGTGGTTAACTGATGAGTTACTTCCGCCGCGCTATGGTAGTAAATCCTACAAAAACGACTGCCCTTTACGGCAGCCCAATCCCCCGCCTCCCGTCTTCATTAGACGGGGGAATAGCTTTTCCATGACTCTATTAGGCTTTTTCTTCGAATGAGTTTAGAGGGAAGAACCGTTAGAGTGGTCGTTGTAATGGGATTGCCCATGCCAATTCATGGTGTCAGTCATATTATCTTCTAGTTCCATGCGTTGTTCCATGCGACGCAGAAAATAGCCCGTCATCATCGCCGAAGCCAACAATCCAGCTAAGTTTTCGCGATCTGTGGTAACTTGTACATTGAAACTCTCAGATGGAAGCATACCCACCAGTCCCTGGACATTCTGAGAAATGATTTGCTGAATTTCCGGGCTGGCAGATTTGGCAACCTGGGACAGCACATCGGGGGATTGGTGTTGGAGATAGCTCAGGAGTTGGTTGGTTGCGTCATCTTCAGGGGGAGAATTGAGGAAGTCAGAGTTAAATACCATTAGAAATTAAAAGATGTGACTTACTTGTTTCTACTCTAAACGATTGTACTAGCTACCGACTTGGTGCTTTGGTTCAACAGTCCTAATTCTTAAGGAAGAAATTCAGGATTGTCCTTGGGGCTGAAGGATAAGATCAGATGAAGTGGTGCTTAAGATGGAGAAGTAGTGCTTAAGATTGAGAGGATGTGCGTAGGGACGGTAGGAGGTTATCGAGTTCAAAGTGTTGATGAAATTTATTGGTGACTTGCAACCAATAGGAACGACCATCTGTTTGTCGGCGTCTGCTGACAAATCCGAGGGAGATGAGTTCTTGAACATGTTGATACGCACCACTACCGCGTAAGTCGATCAGTTCAGTTTGAGCAATAGGTTGTTTGATTGCGATCGCAGCTAAGGTTCTCAATGCTCCTACACCTAATTCAGCAGGCACTATACTTTGCATTAACGTAGCAAATGAAGCCCGTAACTGCAAGCTATAGCCCTTTGGTGTCTCGACGACTTCTAGGGCGCTGTCTCGATAGGCATAGTCTGACATCAGTTCAATTAAAGCATCTTCTACCGCCTCGCGATCGCATCCGGCACACTCAGCAATTTCCGCCAGGGACAAGGGTTTGCCCTTTAAGTATAGAATCGCTTCAATTTGGGTCGCTAAACGAGGCATTGGGGATTGGGGACCTTTTGAGTGTTGAATGTGTAGGGGCGGGTTTAGGGAATTCGCTCAAGCTGTTGACGATAATTTGGATTCAAAACCCGCCCTCTTCCCTTATTGAGTTGTGGGTGTGTAGGGGCGGGTTTTACCGATAACGCTTTGGCTCAAACCACTAACTTAAGTAAACCCGCCCCGACCAAGTCCGAGAATTTTGAGTGATTGGGGATTGGCAAGTACCGATATGCTCATCAATCGAGTTGTCGTCCCGTTAGTTCCACAAAGATATCTTCTAAATTTGAGGGACGAACCATCATACCCGTTTTATCCGGTAAGCTGTCAAGGTAGGCATTGGCATCGTCTAGAGTCGGAAAGAACTTATACTCGAAGCGATCGCCAATTTGTTTCATTAGCAACCCTTCGCCATGGTTAGCTTTCAGTTGTTGCAGGGTTCCCAGTTCAATTAGCTTACCACAGTCCATAATACCGATGCGTCCCGGCTGACTTGCCCCATACGCATCACACAACACCTCCACCTCGTCCATGTAATGCGTCGTCAGCAGCATAGTCATCCCTTGGCGATTTAAATCGCGAATAATCTCCCACAGGCGGCGACGGGTTTGGGGATCAAGTCCCACCGTGGGTTCATCTAAAAATAGAATTTTGGGTTGGTGCAGTAGCGCCCTAGCAATTTGCAGGCGACGCTTCATCCCACCTGATAGGGTTTTGACGGGCGAATCCCGCCTTTGGGCTAATTCTACGTACTCCAACCACTGGTTAATTAGGGTTTGCCGTCGGGGATTGGTAATGTGGTGCAAACGTCCGTGGAGTTCCATATTCTCCCAAACGGTCAGGTCGTTATCAACACTGGTTTGTTGCAACACGACGCCGATATTTTGCTTAACCTCAGCCGGTTGACGCACTACGTTGTAACCCGCAATCTCAATTTGCCCTGCGGTGGGTCGGGTTAAGGTGGTTAACATGCGAATCGTCGTTGATTTCCCTGCACCGTTGGGACCGAGTAGACCAAATATCTCTCCCGATTCGATAGTGAAGGAGAGGTCATTAACCACAGGAATTTTATCGTAGGTTTTTTGGACGTGTTGGACACAAACAGCAGAGGACATCCGGTCTGACTCATCGTAGGACAACTTTACATTTCATCATATCTTGGCAGAGAGTGGCACGGCGATTGAAATCGCTGCTACACAAACTTGCGTCCGCCTGCGCGGACTAGGTTATGACGGGGGTAGCGTTCCCCGGATTTGGTATAACTCAGGAACTTTGCTGGTAACAACGTCCCATACAATATCGTAATCAACGCCGAAGTAGTTATGGATTAAGCGGTCACGCATTCCCGCGATCGCACGCCATTCAACGGCATTCAATTGTGGTATAGTTCTGACTTAGTGTATCGGGTAGTTGTTTAACCGCTTCGCCAGTGACTTCTATGCTCCTAACCTAAGCCCGCTTCAAGGTTTTGATTAAATTTGGCACTAAACAATAACTTATACTTAAATACACCGATTGCACGCAAACTTAAAGGATTTGGTGAATAGTCTCAACAACCTGCTCAACAAAATTAACTGCATCGCTGACGAGAACTTCATCAATGTACCAGCGGCTTCCAATATTATATGTAGGATCTATATCAGCTTCATGAGCAATTTTGTTTCTACGATCAACTATCGCACTCAGTTGTTGTTTAACATCTTTGGCGGATCTGCCCAACTTCTGAGCAACCTCTTCCCACAATTTATTATCTGAAATTAGTCGCATGGCATCGGCTATTTTTTCGGGTTGCTGAAAGCTTTGATAGCTAAGACGTTCTCGAACTTCATCTTCTAGCCAAGAGGCATTATTCAGTCTGTTCAAAACACTATTTGATATAACTGGGAGCAAAGCTGAGACTGTGTGAGATTGCTGCAAAAATGAGGAACCTTGACTTTGTTGGATTTCATTCTCTAACCAGGATGCAATATCCATCGCAATCAATCGTTCTTGGCGTGCGCCACCTAGGGAAACTTGAAAACGAGAAAATGCAGATTGAGAACTGTTGCGTGGAGGATTAGGTTCGGAACGCTGACCCCTGTGAATCTCTAGCATTCCTAGTGTTACAACTTCATGGACATAGTAATCCAAGGCGCTCACAGCTAGAACTAGAGCAGCTCTCAAAATATCTGACAAATCTAGGGCAGGAGTGGATTGAGCCTTGACAGAGTTGTGAATAGAAATCAGATCTCGAACACGAGCAATGCTGATTCGGAATTGATCAAGCGCTGACTGCATAGGAAGGAGAAGTGAGTCCTATAATCTTATCGGCTAATTCGGCAAATGTTTGTTTAAAATCATCTTGTTTTGCTTGGTTATTTTTTAGCACTATTCCTGTTTGGTTTAATTGTTGAGGCGTGAGGGCATAGATTGGAGTCTGATGTTCCTGAGAAAGAGCAATTAGGCTATTAAAGTTGGAAATTTTTGTTAAGCAAAAACTGTCACTAATTCCATGTTCAGCATATAATTTATCAGAAATTAACATACTATTTTGACGTAAAATCGGAACCAGCTTAGAGGAAACGTCTTGCTCAATCTTATTAATCCATGTTTCAAAAGCAGCCGTTTCCTTGCCGCGAATAATCCGAAAATTTTGAACAATAGTACCTAAAAACCGTAGTGTAATGTCAGGAAATGGATAGGATGCTCCTTTCAATAAAGGAAGCGAACTAGCCTGTTTAGCCCATGCGTACCATTTGGGTAGAACTTTAGCTAATGAATCAATTGCCATTACAGAAAAGAAATCGGCAGTAGTAGGTACTATAAAAAAGTCGCTGGTCATTAGTAAATTCTGATTGATTGCTCCTAAACTCGGACTCATATCAATCAAAAGGTAATCTGCACTAAACTTTTCAGCAGTTTTATTCAATAAATCTGGAATAGAGCCGGGTAAGTTTTTGAGAGCCTGAATTGAGCCACTTAGCTCTTGAGCAATTCCCAATGTGACTTCATATTCCGCAAAACCCACATGACCAGGTAGTAAAAACAGTCCATCTTGTCCCTCAATGGGAATGCAGTCTACTGCCTCAATAGCCCTTGGCTGTGACTCAAAAGCTGGTGCTAGCCCTGTTCTAATATTTGAATGGGTATTGTAAATCGCCTCAATTCTTGCCTCGTCGCTCTCTGTTCCTTGCCCTAAAGCCATACCCGTTAGATTACACTGGGGGTCAGTATCGACAAGAATTACTGTTTTTCCCTTTGAGGCAAGCATCCAACCAAGATTAAATGTGGTTGTAGTTTTGCTAACTCCGCCTTTGTGATTAAAGAGGGCTATTTTTTGAACCATTGCACTTACTATTGCCTCTTAGTCCTCCAACTTTAGACTTTAGTATAGCGTAAGCCTGACTTTTCCAAACTTACTCTGCCAAACTGTTAGTTTAATCGCTTATCTAGTTTGCAAACTTGACTCAATTGGATAATCCTTTGATACTGGAATTGGTTCTACCAGCGATAAGCCCAACAAGCGCAGACTCCAACGCTCAAACCAAGGAACAGATAACCCCCATCGCATCTTAGTTAGGAAGAATCGCTCAAAGGCAATCTTTAACCAGCTTACCCAACGACCGCGTTTTGCGATCGCACGGCGTCGTTGACCTGTTTTGGGATTAGGCAAAACGGGATCAGCTAAGAATAGAATTCCTGTATCACCAAAATCCGCCATACAAATCGCTGCCAAAGTTGGCGTCACCGGTGCAGCTTGAATCACACCCAATTCTCTAGCAATGTTGTGCGCCACCGCCATACCCATCGCCTCCGCCATTTGCCCCGTTTTTGGCACACCGATAGGCAAAGGAGTCTTTTCCGGTGGCGATAACTGCACCACCACGCCTGCACTATAGATAGAGGGAAATGAGGGATGCTGATACGTCGGTAATACAGGTAGAAAACCCTTCTCATCACTCAACCCAGGGACATCTCGGACAAAACGGGGTCCCCGGAACGGCGGTAGCAGCATGGCGTAATGGAAGGGTAGCCTATGACCTTCTGCTAAGGTGATCTGTTGGGGATAAATGGCAGTAATTTCAGCATTCTCAATCACCTCAATCTGCCGTTGACGCATTAATTCAGTCACCAATTCCGCCGAATCTGCCATACCCCCAATTCCCAAATGACCCGCATAGGGTTCTGGGGTGACAAACGTAATCGGTACTTGTTCTCGCAATCCTTGTCGCCGCAGTATCCAATCGGCTAATAGGGCAAACTCATAAGCCGGTCCCATACAACTCGCACCCGGAACCGCCCCCACAATCAATGGTCTGGGATTTTCCAGAAATTTCGCCCACGCTTGTTTTGCCATTAAAGCATGGTGAGGATTGCACACCGATTGGGTGTAACCGCGATCGGGTCCTAATCCTGGTATGGCATCTAGCTCTAATTCTGCCCCGGTAGCAATCACTACATAGTCATAATCAATCGACCTGTCTCCCACCCTCAAACATTGAGCCTGGGGGTCAATACCCGTTACCTTACCTTCGACAAACTCTATTTGACGAGATTGGACAACAGAAGCAATGTCTACTTGAATTCGCTGGAGTGGAGTTAAATTGAACGCAACCCACGGGAGAGAGGGAATAAACGTAAATTTAGGTCTGTCACAAATTAACGTAATTTGGTGGACGTGAGGCAGGAGATGCCGCAGTTCGTAAGCAGTGGGTAGTCCGCCAATACCCGCACCGATTACCACAATATGAGCCATGATTACACCACTGTTTATTAAAACTATACAACTTTGTAACTATATTTACAATCTATCGGGATTTAGCAGCACCCCACAAACGCGAGATGCCAAAACGAAACACCTTTACCCTGTAGGGGCGACCCGCTTGCATCAATCAACAACTGGCGTCCACTCAATCGGTTCGGGTCGCCGCGAAGCATCACCAGCACCTGAAGTAGGTTAAGCAAATCTCATACAACTTATTGCTTGACTAAATAACCAAATAGTTATTAAACTAGGTAACAACTCGTAAATCTTTTTTACACAAATCGGAGGATATCCATGGAAGACAGTCTATCGATGCAAAGCCCCTCAATGTCTCGGCGACAGCTTCTCAACTTCCTCACCGGAGCAACCATCGCCGCCACAGCTAGCGCCGCCCTCTATCCAGCCGCTAAATTCTTTGTCCCACCCCAGGAAGGAGGCGCAGATGGTTCGATTATCGCCAAAGATAAATTAGGGAATCCCATCCCCGTGTCCCAGATAGTCGCCCAAGGTGCAGGTGCCCGTGCTTTGGTCGCGGGTTTAGCAGGTGAACCGACGTATTTGACCGTTACCGACGATAACAGCTTAGACTCAATCGGAATTGTCGATAACTGCACCCACTTAGGTTGTACCTTTCCTTGGAACAATATCGACCAACAATTTCAATGTCCCTGTCACGGGTCTCGTTATAGTCCCGATGGTTCTGTTGTCCGGGGTCCGGCTGACCGCCCCCTAAAACTGGTGCAGGTCAATATCGAAGGTGACTACATCCGCATAGCGCCTTGGACGGAAACTGATCCCCGCACTGGGGAAACACCATGGTGGGTGTAAACTTTAATCATTTTGTCTGATACCAAGTTTGTATGACGTTGCACTTTGACCCCACCGCCTACGGCACCTCCCCTTAGCAAGGGGAGGTTGGGAGGGGTGAATGAATATTAAGTGCCATGTTACGAAAAAATGGTATGAGATTTTGTTGCATTTCCGACGTTCCTATAGACTTTCGGTCAAAAATGTCTATGGAAACAGTAACACTATTGAGTTTTAACTTGAATTGGGAATAAATTATGAATTCTGTCTCCTCTTTCTCTCCTTCTGTCAAAGACTGTTATCCCCAAGAATTTGTCCAATCTGCAAATCAGCCTTTACTTATCGATGTCCGCAGTGGCTTTGAATATGCCATGGGTCATGCTCCCAGCGCAATTAACCTCAGTTTACCCCGCATTATTATCGGCATGATCCCGATGTTTCGCCGCTGGGTTTTACCGCAATGGTTCCAAGATTTGCCCAAAGACAAACCCATTGCCGTTATTTGTTTAACCGCTCATCGCAGTCCCATTGCTGCCAAACAACTGGCTAAAGCGGGTTTTGCTAAGGTATTTAACATCACGGGCGGTATGGTGGAATGGCGACGGTTAGGATTAGAGATTCAAACCAATTCGTAAGTGTAATGCTACTGACTTTAGAGTTTGTAGTAAGCGCTAAAGCGCTTCTGGCACTAAAGTGCCTACTACGAACCCAGCTTAAGTCAGCGCCATTCTTCTTAAGTGAAGCTTTGATAGGAAACAATCCTGATGCTAACTTGCTACCATGAAAGTTCCCTAATTGTAAATGGTGAATCGTTATGGTCTTAAAAATACAACCCTGTGCAAACTGGTACAAACAGTTATTTGCTTGGGGAATGGCGAAAGCAAACGCAGCCGATGAAAATGCTATTCAATTAGCAAATTGCAGTAGCAATTCTACCCTAGCTCAACTCAAGCAGGCTTTATTTGCCGACTTGCAGGGTAAGGTTGTAGAAATTGGACCGGGGGCTGGGGCGAATTTGGCGTATTATCCCACTGACATCCATTGGATAGGCGTTGAACCGAATCCCTTTATGCATTCCTACCTGAAACAGGAAGCCAAACAGGTTGGGTTGAAACGGATTGACATCAAAAGTGGGTCGGCTGAACATATCGATGTTGAGGATAATAGTGTGGATGCTGTTGTCAGTACCTACGTCCTCTGTTCCGTCAGCAATCTTACCAAAACGGTGCAAGAAATCCGGCGAGTTCTTAAGCCAGGGGGTCGCTTTTTGTTTATTGAACATGTGGCGGCTGAATGTAGCAGTTGGCAACGGCAGATTCAAGGTAGCATTGAGCCGATTTGGAAAACGGTGTTTGATGGGTGTCATCCAAATCGGGAAACAGGGCTGGCGTTAGAAAAGGCTGGATTTGAAAACCTAAATTATCAACAGTTTCAGGTTTCTTTTCCAATTGTTAGCCCTCATATTTCTGGAGTGGCTACTAAAAGTAGAGATGTGTTATAACAGGAATTTTGCAAAAGCCAGGGAGCCAAGAAATAAATTTCTGGCTCAAAGCTCAAGTAAGCTAAAGCTTACTAAATAAGTATTTTAAACCGTTGGAGAAAGGAAAAAGAATGATGAAAATCAAAAAAATGATATCAGGATTACTCCTGGTATTTTTACTGGTTTTAATGCTGTTGAGTGGTGTATTCGTTCCTAAATCTGCCCTAGCTGCCGTAGACTCTAAGGTGACGAGTCCACCTAGCGCAGAAGTCTATACAGCAGTGGATCAGTTGCTGAATTCGCTACCACGAGATTACTACACAGTGATGCCAGTGAAGCAGTTGAAGAACAAGTTGAAAAAGGAGAAAGATGTAGTATTAGTGGATGTGCGACAACCGTCGGAATATGCTTCAGGACACATTCCTGGTGCTATTAATATTCCCGTGCGATCGCTAACCAAAAATTTGGATAAAATTCCCACGGATAAACCTGTAATTTTATACTGTTCGAGTGGGCATCGCACGGCAATTGGCATGACGGCGTTGCGGTTGTTAGGGTATACGAATGTTCGCAGTTTTCCTCCCAGTATTAATGGCTGGAAGGCGGCTGGCGAACCGTTAGAAAAATAAGTCTCTTTAATTCCTTGAATTACCCTAATAGGAATAAGAAGTATCTTAGACTACGGGAGACAGGGATCTGCCTATGTCATTCCCTTCCCAGAGTCAGCAAAGCGAAAGAAAGCAGATACACCCTGCCTTATTCAAGACCCTATATGAAATGCAGATGACCCTCTAAACCTTTGACGAAATAACGGCTCATTTTGTGTCATTGGTGGCAATAAACTTTAACAGGAATGGTACGCTCAAGCCAGGTTTGTCGTTGCACTTTATACCCAGTTGCAGTCTAAGGTAGACTAAGGTAGAATCTGTCATGCTGAGCGGAATGCCGCTACTAGGGCAGGTTCTGCCTCGCCAAAAGTATTCTCTTCTCAAAGCCTGGGAATGAGGCTAACTCTCCTCTACCCAGCTTGGAATAGAGGCTGGGGGTGAGGGCTGTTACCTCGCCAATGTCTTCACCGTCAACACCTGCGGCGGTGTAGAATCGGGTGGATAAATAAATTCGACGTTTACCTTTCGCTGTTCCCCTGGCGCTAAATTTAACGTCACTAAGGGATCAGACGGTTGTCCCCGACGCTGCACTAAATGCACATAGCGTGTCTGACTTTTACCTTGATTATCTTCATAACTGACCCGAACCGTTCCCCGAAAAAAGACCTGCTCAACGGTTGGATTCAAAAACAGTAATTTATCTGACCCTACCTCATCTTTTAACGGTGTTTGCATTGATACCGTTACTGTTTGCGATTGACTGGTCGTATTTTTCAGGGGTAACATTAAATTATATTCTACGCCATAATTACTATGAGCATAATAAGCAGTATCTGGATAACGGGCTAACATCGGCGCACTTTGAATTTGACCTGTATTCAACGTGATTAAATGGAGCGTTCCTAAGACATAGGAAAATGCCTCACCGGGTTGGGTAATTCTTAGACTATCGGATTCTAAAGTATCCGTAATCTCTGCTAACCATTGTGCCCCTTGGGACACCCCAGCGACTCGTCCAAATACCGTCGGTTCTCTAGGCGGGTCAAGGGGGGTTGGCTTCAGATTCCGGGGTTCGGCTAATTCCCCTTCGACTAATAAGGTTTGCCATTCTGCTAATGTCGGGGCGCGGTATGTACCATTCGAGTTTTGTGGTGCTTTCATGGCTAAATTGGCAACATAAACCGCACCATTACTGCTTAACCGCATCATCGTGGAACGCCCATTTGATGCAGGTGCGCGTCGGATAGGAATGGGTTGATTCATCAAGAGTTGAGTTTGTCCTGCTGCTAATACCACTTGTTCCGGAAACCCATCCTGACGACTCCCCCGCAGTACATCACTCATCGTGCGACTACCGGGTTCTGAATAAATCTTACCATTGGGATTATCTACTATATCGGGTAAGTCAATAAATGGTGCATCGGGAGTACTTAAATAACTCGCCGCTTGCAAAACCTCAACCGTTACGGGTTTATCGGTGGGATTGTGCAGCAGTAATCCCTGATAAAGGGGACGAGTTTCTGCTTGAGTTTCTGCCCTAGCGATATGATGGGTAAAAATATCGAAACGTCCTTGAAAGGGAAAGTTCAGATGGGCAGAAGGAATTCGCTTTCCGGTTGGGGAAAACGTGGATAACAAAATTCCTTCACTTGTGACTAATTCCGGATAATTACTATTAAATGTGGGAACAGAATTCAGTCCTCCGGGTAATGTCCGTACCTGTTGAGGATGAATTTCAACCCCAGCAATATACTCAGGCGGAACTGCATAAATATTTAACGCCCGACACAATAACGCCGCAACTTCGCCCCGAGTCGCCCGTTGATTGGGGCGAAGCTGTCGTACTGTGGGATAATTCACCACCAGAGTATTTACCGCCGCCGCCGCGATCGCATTCCTGGCGTATCCTGGAATACCAGAGGCATCTTGGAAATACTGTCCCAGGGTAGAGTATGGATTACTAGGAATGCTGTAATTCTTCGCCCCCGCCAAAACCCCAATCGCTTGCACACGGGGAATCGGTTGACTGGGTTGAAAAATCCGCCCCGGATAACCCGCGAAAAATTCCCGTTGATAAGCGTCTTGAATTGCCCGATATGCCCAGTGACGCTGTGGCACATCTGTAAACGTGATCCCACCCGAATCGCAAGGGGCTACCCCTTCAACGAAGTAAGGGGTAGGGGGATAGCGGAAAATGCGAGGGGTCAATCCCCGAAGTATTTTCAATCTCTATCCCATGTAGTGGTATAGTTTAGCCATGAAACAAGTTCTCACAATAGTTGTAAAGCTCCAACCTTCTCCTGAACAAGTTGCCTTCTTAGAGGCAACT
>NZ_JAVKBY010000074.1:0-42273 GCF_040222985.1 Coleofasciculus sp. F4-SAH-05 | reverse complement strand
TATCCGTGCCAACGGGTGAACGAACGATGAGAATTCCTCAACGAAATAAGGGATTTCCCGGTAATGATATTCGGCCAGTCGATAAAAATAAGGGATTTCCCGGTAAATTTAGTGGGGCCTGTAGAGATAAATTATGGATTTCCCGGTAAAGAGAGTGGGGCGAGTCGAGATAAATGAGGGATTTCCCGGTAATGATAGTGGGGCGAGTCGAGATAATTTAGGGATTTCCCGGTAATGATAGTGGGGCGAGTCGAGATAATTGAGGGATTTCCCGGTAATGATATGCAGCGACTCGCCCCTACATCCCCTACATCCCCTACATCCCCTACATCCCCTACATTCCCTACATCCCCTACATCCCCTACATTCCCTACATTCCCTACATTCCCTACATTCCCTTATTTCTTGTCTGTTTTTAGCGAACATCAGTATAAGTAAAACTTGATAGTCTGTCGGTTAACCTTTTAAATCTGTCAAGTAACGCAAATGATACTTTCTATGTTAAGGAATGTGAACACCTAAAAAACAACTGAAAACCCTGATATTGCCGTTGTACCGGGACTGTAGTATGATTTGTGAAGATAGATTAAACATGAGACGTTGGGTTTTTATTCGCTTTTATCGATAAATTGAGTCAAAAAATCTCCCAATTGCCGATTACGCCAACAATCTGATAGTTTTAAGAATCAAGCACTACAAATACTACACGCCGATCTCAATGACATAATTTTGGCAACGCCATCCGTGGCTGATTTGACAAAAAAAACGCTATATGCAGGGGAGTCAGACTAAAAAATGAGCATCCATATCTTTGGCATACGTCATCATGGACCCGGATGTGCGCGATCGCTCTGTCATGCTCTGCACAATCTCAACCCGGATATCCTTTTAGTTGAAGGTCCTCCGGATGGGGATGGGATGCTGCCTTTCGTGACTCATTCCCAGATGCAACCGCCTGTGGCGTTATTGGTTTATAGACCCGACCAACCTCAACGGGCGGTTTATTATCCCTTTGCTATTTTTTCCCCAGAATGGCAAGGGATTGATTTTGCCTTAACTCAAGGGATTCCGGTGCGGTTTATGGATTTGCCCTTGGTGCATCAGTTGGCAGGGGAAGCTGGGGGAGCTCTTGAAGCAGGGGGAGCAGGGGGAGCTCTTGAAGCAGGGGGAGCTCTTGAAGCAGAGGAAGCAGGGGGAGCAGGGGGAGCAGGGGGAGCAGGGGGAGAGGATGAGATTCAGGTTGATCCGTTGGGTTATTTGGCAAGAATTGCTGGGTATAGTGATGGGGAACGTTGGTGGGAACAGTTAGTTGAACATCGCCAGGAGAGTACAGATGTATTTGAGGCGATTTTAGCGGCAATGACGGCTTTGCGTCAGGATTTACCCCCCAGAGATGATCCGAGGGAAGCGCAACGGGAAGCCTATATGCGGAAACAGATTCGGGCGGCGCAAAAAGAGGGGTTTCAATGCATTGCTGTTGTCTGTGGTGCATGGCACGCTCCTGCATTGGTGGATATGCCTGCGGCGAAAGCGGATAATGCGTTGCTTAAGGGATTGGCGAAAACGAAAGTTGAAGCTACTTGGATACCGTGGACTTATGGGCGACTGGCATTTAAGAGTGGCTATGGGGCGGGTGTTGAATCTCCGGGTTGGTATGGTCATTTGTGGGATTGTTATCAGGATGGGGGAGATGGGGGAGCAGAGGGAGCAGAGGGAGCATGTAGAGACGCGCCATGGCGCGTCTGGGGAGCTGGGGGAGTTGATTCAAGTCTGAGTCAGGGCGGGTTTTGTACCAACGTTACTATCAATCGCGACAAGAAAGTCCCTAAACCCGCCCCTACAGATATGTCAGGACACATATCAAAACTCAACGATCAACAATCAACGATCGCGATTCGGTGGTTGATTAAGGTGGCGCAGTTGTTGCGTCAGGAAGATTTAGATGCCTCATCTGCTCATATTATTGAAGCGGTACGGTTGGCGGAATCTTTGGCAGCATTGCGCGATCGCGCGATGCCGGGTTTGCTGGAGTTAAAGGAAGCGACGCAAACGGTGCTGTGTTTTGGCTCTGATCTGCCAATGCGCTTAATTCAAGACCAACTAATTGTCGGTGAACGATTGGGAGAAGTTCCCGATGAGACGCCCATGGTTCCCTTACAACGGGATTTACAACAGCAACAGAAACGGTTACGCCTCCGGGCTAATCCCACCGAGAAACAGTATGAACTAGATTTACGCAAAACAAATGACTTAGCGCGATCGCATTTACTCCATCGTCTGGATTTACTCGGCATTCCTTGGGGGATACGACAATCGACAAGGGGAAAAGGAACCTTTAAAGAAGGATGGCGGCTGCAATGGCATCCAGAATTTGCCGTTAAACTCATCGAAGCCGGAATTTGGGGGAATACAATCGATTCGGCGGCTACAGCATACACCCGACATCAAGCACAACAGGTGCAAGCGTTACCGAGTTTGACTCAGTTAGTTGAAACTGTCTTATTGGCAAATTTACCCAATGCGTTACCCGAAGTGATGCATCGCCTACAAACTGAAGCCACCCTTAACCGAGATGTCGCCCAATTAATGGAGGCATTACCCCCATTGGCGCAAGTCTTACGCTATGGAAATGTCCGCCAAACCGACACTCGGATGATTATCTCGGTGGTGGATGGATTGGTGACTCGGATTTGTCTGGGTTTACCTCTAGCTTGTGCATCTCTGGATGATGAAGCAGCACGGCATATCGATCAGCGTATCCAACAAATGAATTACGCGATTTCACTGTTGAATAATCTGGAGTATAAACAATCCTGGCAACAGGTATTATTACAACTGACCGATCAAGCCAACCTGCATGGGTTACTCGCAGGTCGAAGTTGTCGATTATTATTGGATGCTGGAGTCTTTAATCGGAATGACGCCTCCCGTCGGTTAGCGTTTGCTCTCTCTCAAGCCAGTGAACCCCCGCAAGCGGCGGCTTGGATAGAAGGGTTTTTGCAGGGGAGTGGATTGTTACTCCTGCATGACTATCCCTTGTGGCAAGTTGTCGATGATTGGATGATTCAGCTTCCAGGGGAAACCTTTACCGAGATATTACCGTTATTACGTCGCACCTTTGCCAGCTTTTCCATGGCTGAACGACGCCAAATCGGGGAACGAGTCAAACGGGGAACTTCAGTTGAGACACCGGGGATAGGGGAGGAGGAATTGGATTGCGATCGCGCGAATGCGGTTTTACCCATTGTGGCGCAATTGTTAGGTGTTCGTAGAGACGCGCCATGGCGCGTCTCTACATAAATGATGTGTCCTAACCGCTATGGCGATTGCTATATAAATAGTTGGGGTGAGGAGAAGCTGGGGGAGAAGGGGAAGCCAAGGACAAATGACGAAGGACAAATGACGAATGACTTATTCCCGATACAAAAATAACTCGTCCTCAATATCTTGCTGCACCTCAGTATTTATCTCATCACTGATCCTTAAACAATCCACCAATAATTGATTCGCATCATAATAATCCCATAGCGATCGCGTCTGGTTTCTGCTAAACTGCCAATCATGTTCCCCTTGCTCATGTTGTCCCATGAAAAAGCAAACTTGCTCGATCCAAGAGTGACGATGATTAAACCACCATTGGTTCAACATCTCCACATTCGATTGAAACTGAAACACGGGATGGAGTAAAGTTGTTAGCGATCGCGCTAATGTACCCAGACGCTCAGGATCAACCGCTAGGTTAAATGCTAGACTATAATTCAAGGTAGCGTTCAGGATTAATGCCCGGTATAACGGTGGCGAAAACGACTCATTGGGCAAATACTCCTTCGTTTTAAACGCTAACGCCTCCGGTAATGTAAACTTAACGTCTAACTTTCGGGGTAAGGATAAGCATGAGAGTAATTGCTGTAACGGTGGCGCTTCCAAAGGTTGATCAAGCAGATATGAATTGAGTGTCTGGGCTAACGCCTGATCCAAAATTAAAGCCAGGGCAAAATCAAAGGCTCGCACGGCGGATGACTTGTGGGATAATGGACTAGATTTGGATTGATGGTCTATCCAGTTCACGAATTGCCCTAATCGCTGATCCGGTATCAATAACTGATCCACCCCTTGTTTCATCGCCTGGATTAATTGTTCAGGGTGACGCAATAGGGTGACAGCGAATAAAAATACCTCTCGCCAGGATTGTTCAGTCAAGTGCGTCACTAATTCCGCGATCGCGTCAGGCTTCTGCTCAGTTGTCGTGGTAAACTCTCTAGCGGTGAAGTATTGCTGAACACTCAAATTAGCAAAAGAATAGATGCGCCGCGATCGCTCCACCAATACTCCATGGTGACATTCAATCGCTTTTAAAATCCCTTGACTCTGTATCTGTAAGCCAACCGGATCAACCTCCTGATAATCTGGGAGTGTTTGCAGATAGTCACCAATATAGTGTTCCAACTGAGATTGGGCAAAGCAATACTGCTGTTGGGTAAAGGTAACAGACGCCACTTGATCCAACAGCTTCAACCGATTTACCCAAGCCAACGGTTGTTCAGCAGAATCTCGCTCAACCCCTTTCGAGTGATCCCATTTCTGGAGCAGAAGATCCAATCCTTCCTGATAAAGTCTAGCCTGTTGGCGAGGAAAACGGGCTTTGGATTGGAAGACATGGCAGATGAAACTGAGCAATAGAGGGGTTCTCACCATGTCCTTAATCGTCACGTTTTCCGGATACTCCAGTTGGGCAATAAACTCAGTCGCTTTCGCTAACCCCCTCTCCCAATTAACACCAGCCAAAGCCACAAAGTACTTCCGGGCAAAATGACTAATTTGAGTCAACGTCCAATCGGCAAGTTCCACCTCAGTAAATCCGCCAAACCGATACAATTCCACCCCAGTGCGACAGGTGATCACATAGCGATTTTTAGCATAACGATTACAGAACCAACGCAGTTTGTTGAATAGAGAGAAACGCCTCAACGGGGAGATTTCATCCCAGCCATCTAGCAAAATCAGCAGTTTCCCCTCCTGGAGTAAGGTTTTCACCGTTTCCCCAGAGACACCGCGATCGCTAAAATCTTGGCAGATATAATCCAGTAAGCTTAGAGTATTGGCTTGTTGCACCAAAACCCTCAATTCAATATAAATCGGCACCTGATCCACCGCAAATTTACCGTGAATACACTGAGTCGCCACATACTGCAAAAACGTAGTTTTACCCGTTCCCGGTTTCCCCCAAAGGATTAGGTTGGTTTGTCTTGCCAACACCACCATTGCCAACACTCGTTCCTGAGAGATTCCATCCACACTCAACCCATAACCCCTCTCCCGATTCACTTGAAAATGTCGCCGCCAATCCATCAAGTCGAACCAGCATCGGTTGGGGATATCTTGCAAAACCTCCACATCAATATAAATATCCGCTAGGGAAATTGGTTTCGGCAAATCCCATAACTGCACGGTATCCAATTGAGTCTCAATCTGATCCTGGCAGCAAGCACGAACCTCAGCAACTAAGGCGTTGAGTTCAACCGGCTGATTTCCCGAAAAATTCATCGGTTGGGATAGCCTCTCGTCTGGAACCTGAGTCGCCACCTCTTGCCAGGATAAATCCAGTTGCGAGCAAATCTCGATGAAAATCCGTCGCTCAACGGGACGACCCGCAAAAAATTTACTGATGGATAGGCGAGTCTTAATCCCTACCTTTTTCGCCAGCAGTTGATGAGTCCACTGTTTCCGCGCCATCGCTTCTTTGGCTTGGACGATACCCTGTGCATTTGCCGAAAGCGATCGTTTACCCATATCACACTTCCACCCTTGTTAACTACCGATTCCGCGATCGCAGTCGGGGAGGTTCTGAAGAAACGGTAACACCGCTATACAATAATCCCTTTGTTGATGTTGAATGGACACGACAAGGTGCATCTCAACATCCTATCTGGTTCTCCTCAACTGACTAAATCGGTACTCGATGATACCTCAATTCGGTTCTCTGATTGGCGCTACCGATTTAGGTGATATAGAAAAAACACGCCAAATCATACCAACTTATACATATTGACCATAAATCTCAACGCGATGTTGATATATCACCTTATAGACTAGGATAAAGCTTCTCAAACTAGAGCATAGCATAAGTTAACCTAAAGTAGCACTTTGTTATATTCATTAAAAAAAACAAGCAAATAATTAAGTTATGCAAAAAAGCACAAACGCAAACCATTTTGATTTAAATCATACACATTAAAGTCAAAAAGAATCGACAAGAACCTTGACGATCTCCGGGGATCGTGTACTGTATAAGACAGATTAAAGATTACAAGTTTACAAACTTTTGAAAAATGAGAAGGTAGGTTTTCATAAAATGCAACTTTTACAACAGATAAGAGCCACTGAATCCCGCCAAACTAACTTGAGTCACTTAAAGTACGGATTTACCGATAAAATCTCCCAAGAGCTAGAAGAGTAGATGCTCCTGAGCAAGATTTTCCTCAAACTCCTAGAAGATTTCCGGGGACACCTGAGCGACGATTAAGAGTTAGAGTATCTGCAAATGATTCAAGACTCGGTACACCAGATGACTCAAGCCTTACAGGAGGCGATCGAGGATTTTGTCGCCGAAACCACTTAACCTTTAGTTAACCAGTCCTCCGAGAACATTGAGGGAGATAATCATGATATGAACTTAAAAAAAGAACAGTATTTAGAAATCTTGTCCAAACTGGGATTAGCCTATTGGCTGGAAGTGATTACCCATGATCCTGGGTGTGTTTACTACTTTGGTCCCTTTGGCACAATCCAAGACGCTGAATTATCCCAGCACGGTTATCTGCAAGATATTCTCGAAGAAAGCGCCCAACTCATGAGCGTAACCATCAAACAATTTCAGCCTCACACCCTAACCATTTTTGAAGATAGTCTGGTTTGATATTGGGGTGAACCTGAGTCATTTGTCTCTGGATTTATGGCATTAATTTCTGTTCAAACATGAGGTAAGCGGGTTAAAAGGACAGTATCCTTTTACTGTTTTTATAACCCAATCATTTTTTTAATTAACCATAGATGTAGCTTGCTTCTTTTCGGGAAGCGAGTATGAATTTTCATCGTTAACCTTAATTTTGTCTGACTACTTATAGACACGTAGACACGAAATGCTGTGTCTAGTCAAGACAATTTTGGGGTTAAAGTTCAACGACTGAATCGATGTCCTTGACTTGTGTTACAACCTAAACACCTGAATCGACTTGGAAGTTATAACCATGAGCAACAATGTGCCAGTCCAAACCCGCCTCTTGAAAGTCATTCAAGAAGAAATTGAAAACGCCTTAGACGCTTATCCGAACAAGTTTTGCCGAATTTTTTTTACCTGTACCAACCTACGCCAGGACTTACTATGCTACGTTTTGTGTAAACTCTCGAATGATCCCCAGGCTGTTGCGGTTAAACAAGGCAAAAAACTGTGCAGTAAGCATACGTTTCCCTATTATTCGTTGGAGATGCGATTACACCTGGAATCGTATATTCGTGAAGGCATGAATTGTTTATTGTCAGATACCTACCACGGTTTCAATTTCGGGAATAGGGAATAGGGAATAGGGAATAGGCAATACTCTTCTTTCCCTTCTACTTTCATTGAATTCTTTTTTAATCAACCCATTTTAATCAAATCATGAGAACCATCAACTATGCAGTATCAATCTGTCGTCATTGTGGTCACTATCAACCCCAAAAAGGCTGGGGATGTCACTGTCAACAGCTAGGCGTGGCTGTACAGGGAAAATGGAAAGCTTGTCCTTTAGCCATTTCCCCCTTTGTCACCTGTGCTGAACACCTCGATGGGGTGGACTGTGGCTTAATGCATCGATAATTTGTTCCTTCCTGTGGTATCACTTCCCATGTTTAATTCCTTACCGACTGAATACACCAATCGAATTCTCTGCTACTATACAAATACCAGTAAACAGATTCAGATCATTCGGATCACTGATATTCCCAATTGGTACTTTGAGCGGATTTTATTTCCCCAACAGCGCCTCCTGTTTGAAGCGATTCCCCATGCTCATTTAGAAGTCTATAAAAAGAGATTTGGCGTGGCAGATTTAGCGGCTACGATTCTGTGCGATTTCTTGCAAGTGCAAGAGGAAGCAGAAACGCCTTCTCCTTTATATAGTGCTACGCGCTAGGCAATAGGCAATAGGCAATACTTGTAGTGCGAGCATCTTGCTCGCTCCTACTCCCATTACGGCATAAAACTATGGAACTAAAATCTAGCACTGATCAGGATTTCAGCCATTAACATTACCTAATCTTATAGTGGGAAGGGAGTAAGTCGTCTGATTCTCCATTACTCCGTCAATTCCCCCCGCATCACAGTAACCGCTTGTCCGCCCAAAATGACGCGATACGTTCCTTCGGAACAGGCTCCGCCAACGCTCCCGGTATAACGTACCTTGACTACCCCGCCTCGATGGGAGGCTTGATAGGCTAAGAACTCATTTTTACTGATGCGATCGCGCCAGAAAGGTGCTAAACAACAATGGGCGGCACCCGTCACCGGATCTTCGTCAATCCCTAACCCCGGTGCAAAGAAACGAGAGACAAAATCATACTCCGAACCCGAATCAGCCTGACTGGTAACAATAACATCAGATATCGGTAAGGTTTTGAGTAAGCCAAAATTGGGCTGTAGATGTCGCACCATCTCTTCCGATTCCACTTCCACCAAATAGCCCAAAGAATTCTGCCAAACGGACTGAATCGGTACGCCTAACGCTGACGCAAGGTTTGGCGGGGCGGTTATGGATTGGGAATGATTTACCGGGAAATCTAACTCAATCCATTCACCCTGATGCTGGGCAATGAGTATCCCGCTTTTGGTATAAAAACGGGCGGGTTTATCCGGGGACAGATGACCCTCTGACCACAAAACATGGGCGCTAGCTAAGGTAGCATGACCACAAAGCGGGACTTCTACTGTCGGGGTAAACCAACGCAGATTAAACCCATCCTCTTGCGGAACCAAAAAGGCAGTTTCAGACAGATTCATCTCCTGTGCCACATTCTGCATCCAGCTATCCGGTTGGGGAGCCGACAAAACACAGACAGCGGCTGGATTTCCAGTGAATGGAGTATGGGTGAAGGCATCAACTTGAATGATGGAGTGTTTCATTGCTTCATTTCATGTGCGGGTGTATTGTGCAAGTCTCATCTAGAAGTGCTACAGTTCTTCAATCTCTTCTCTAGTCAGTCCAGTTGCTGCTGTGATGGTGTCAATATCAGTCCCTTGTTGTTTTAAGAGTCTGGCTATGTTAATCTTTTCCTGCTTTTTACCTTGCTCTATACCCTCTTGGATACCTTGCTCTATGCCCTCTTCTAAACCCTCCAATCTTCCCTCTGAGCGGGAACTTTCGATTAGACTAATTTCGTAGCGTCGATTTTCCATAAATCTCAGGTAGTTGGCTCTTTCGGCTTCACTCAAACTATCGACGAGTAAGTTTTCCTTCGCTTCCGCTAATCCTTGAGCAGTAAATTCATCTTTGATTTGGCTCTTTTTCAGAAAATATATCCATTCGTCTAGAGTATCCTTCGCCACCTCGTTAAAGTTGTTAACTTTAATCACATAATACTCTGGAAAAACCTCATAGACATCTTGGATATTAAACAGTTTCCGCTGGTTGATTGATAGCCCCAACCTGTCTTCTATATGCAAGCCCCGAAAATCTAATATCCCTTTATAAATATAATCATCTCCCTGTCCTAAAGAAAAGTAGACGATATTCACTGAATAGACTTTCTTGACGTTGCCGTAAGGTTCTCCTTTTTCCAGAAAGTCGGTAATTAATCTGGATGTGCCGTAGAGCATCCGATGAAAATAATCTTGCTCTGTACTGTTTTGCACTTCAATGAGAATTAATTCTCCCTGGTCATTTTCGGCGAGAATATCGACTCGATTTAGCTTGTCATCTTCGGCTTGTTGATTGCTTTCACCTTCGAGTATTGATTGAATCGTGATCGGTTTCCTCAATAACTCGCTTAAGAAACCTGCCAAAACACCATAATTGGCTTTGTTTCTCAGTAATTTTTTAATCGCCCAATCAAATCGGATGTGTGTTTGGGGCATAACGGCATCGATAGAAACATCTACTGAATCTATTTTGACAGATTTCGTCCTAATGATTCAAGATAAGCGGCTCAATTGCTAGAGTGTCGGTCAAGTATTCCGAGAAACCGGGTTTCTCGTCAGGATGACAACGCAATATAAACCTTTCACCTGGCATAACCCGGTTTCTTGACCGATGTTATAGGACAAGAGTACAGGTTCTAAATGAACCACCCTATCCTCTATGCCAATTGTGCTATAGTTGCTCAATCTCTTCTCTAGTCAATCCGGTTGCTGCTGTGATTGTGTCAAGGTCAGTCCCTTGTTGTTTTAAGATTCTGGCTATGTTAATTTTTTCTTGCTGTTTGCCTTGCTCCATACCCTCTTGTATACCTTGCTCCATACCCTGTTTAATACCTTTCTCAATTCCCTCTTCTAAACCCTCCAATCTTCCCTCTGAGCGGGAACTTTCGATTAGACTGATTTCATAGCGCCGATTTTCCATAAATCTCAGGTAGTTGGCTCTTTCGGCTTCACTCAAACTATCGACGAGTAAGTTTTCCTTCGCTTCCGCTAATCCTTGGGCGGTAAATTCTTCTTTGATTTGACTCTTTTTCAGAAAATATATCCATTCGTCTAGGGTATCCTTCACTACCTCGTTAAAGTTATTGACCTTAATCACATAATACTCTGGAAAAATCTCATAGACATCTTGGATATTAAACAACTTCCGCTGATTAATTGATAGACCTAATTTATCATCTAAATGAAGACCCCGAAACTCTAATGTCCCGTAGTAAATATAATCATCTCCCTGTCCCAGAGAAAAGTAGACGATATTCACGGAATAGACTTTTTTGACGTTCCCGTAAGGCTCTCCTTTTTCGAGAAAGTCGGTAATTAATCTCGATGTGCCGTAGAGCATCCGATGAAAATAATCTTGCTCTGTACTATTTTGCACTTCAATGAGAATTAATTCTCCCTGGTCATTTTCTGCGAGAATATCGACTCGATTTAGCTTGTCATCCTCGCCTTGTTGATTGCTTTCACCTTCGAGTATGGATTGAATCGTAATCGGTTTCCTGAACAACTCGCTTAAGAAACCTGCCAAAACACCATAATTGGCTTTGTTTCTCAGTAATTTTTTAATCGCCCAATCAAATCGGATGTGGGTTGGGGACATAACAGCATTTAGGGGAACGTCTACTCCATCTATTTTGACAGATTTCGTCCTATTCTTTCAATATAAAGCACTTTCCGCTCTTATGGGATACGTTTGATCCCCCTCGCATCCCCCATAAAAAAAAAGCGAAGCAACATCACTAAAAAATCTCCAAGAGCAGACAAGTCACTTATCTACACTACAAGTCTATTTTTGCTAATGACCAGTTAATACCGGGGACATTGGGCAACTCACTCCCATCATCTTTACCAATTTCGGATTGAATACGCTGTTGCAACTTTTGATTCATTGATAAAATTAAATCTTCATTGTCAGACTTGTTCAGAGCAAGATTATTCATTTCTTGTGGATCGTCTTTTAAGTCAAATAACTCCACATCATTGGCAGCATATAAGTCTTCGATACTTGATGGCTGATTGTGTTCAGTTGGAGAAAAATATCGAGTGAATTTATACTGACCATCAAAGACTGTGCGAAGACTACCTCTTTTCTTCAGATTGGGGCGAGTTCCTTCTTTAATCGCTTTTCTTATGCCACCATCTTTATCTTTGACAATAGACAGAAAGCGAACCAGTTCACTATCATTGGTCATTAAACCGCTATAGGTAAATAAAATACTGTCACGTACTGCATCGACCGATACTTGTTCGGGTTGACTCAGTAAAGTTGTTAAATCTTTACCCGGCAACTCCCTTCCTGCTAGATCAGCTTGTTCCTCAACCTTCACTCCAGCCATAGAAAGTAATGTGGGAACTAGATCAATATGGGAGGTTAACGCCTGACAGTTTTGCCCTCCCTCTACATCAGGATGCACGATGTAAAAGGGTAAATGAATGGATTCCTCATAAGCAAACGGTCCTTTCCCACGCAGTCCATGAGCCCCCGCCATTTCACCATGATCTGAGGAAAAAATGATGATCGTCTGACGGCTTAAATCTAGATGATCTAATTCTTGTAAAATTCGATTAATGTGTTGGTCAACCTCTCGAATACAGTTGATGTAGTAGTTATTTAAACGCTGCCAAGGTTCTTCTTCAGGTGGAACTGTACCCAAAATATACCCCCACATTTTATGAAACTCATTGTGAGCTTGGGGACGACCTAATTCGTCAAAGGATTGGTATAAATTACTCGGTAAAGGTAAATCCCAGGTCTTTTGATAAAGCTGATGATCCGGGGCTCTGGCAGCTTCCATTGCTAGATTGCCATTATCTTGTCGGTTTTCCCCCTTAGCGTCGGTGTTGAAGTACATAACATCATGGGGATTGACTAGGCTAACGGTCAAACACCAAGGTCGCTTCTCATCATTCAGCATACGCCCACGATTTCGTAGCCAACGAATTGCGCTTCCTGCTACTAAATGGTCATTGAGATAGCCGCCTAAAGTATGACCAATGATATCACCCGGATCGTAGTAATCAGAGAAGCCATACTCTGCCATTGCCTGGGTTAAATCCAAAGGTTTATGCTCGGACTCAAAATCACGGCTGAGATGCCACTTCCCTTTATAGGCAGTGTAATAGCCAGATTGACGGAGTAGATGCCCATAGGTGGGAATGTCAGTGGATAGATTGGAAATGTAGCGTACATCGGTATTTTCAAACATACCCGTGACTGGAGTCGATAGCCCAGTTAAAAGCACTGATCGTGATGCAGTACACATCGTTGATGAGGTGTAGTGATTGTGGAACGTAATACCGGTTTGTTGTAACCGTTCATGTCCCGGCAAAGTGAGTCCTGATGGTTTTTGAGGAAAATATCTTTCTTGATCGGTGAAGATGAACAAAATGTTGTAACCCTCGGCTTGGGGAGATAAAGGCGGCAACTCCAAGTCTTGGGATTGAGAGTGCGATCGCTTTTGGCGGCAACTCCCTAATAGGCTTACCGTGGCGGTTCCGGCAACGGCATACTGAATAAAAGAACGTCTAGACAATGAATGATGGGTCATTTGATTGGTTAATTATATGAATAAATCAGTGCCGATAAAGTGGCAACATCCAGAACAGTATCCCATCTACCTGGTAAAACTTGGAAGGAAGTCGAATTTAAGCTGTCATAGCTAAGAATACTCTTGCCACTTGGACTAAATATTAGAAAACAATCATTATAGGGGCAATTGTCAAATACAGCGGCTCTCCAGTAATCAGGGTGATAAGTCTCCCGGTGAAGGTAGGTAGTGCATCGCGGCAAAAATACTTGAGCAGCTTCGTAGAGACGATGAAGCTGGGGGAGCTGAGGGAGCTGGGGGAAATATTAGCTGTTCAGTTATTTCTGCCTTCTTGCAGTAGTTAGGTATTAGGTGAGTGTTAGATTGTAGTGCGAGCGTCTCGCTCGCGATTTGGGGGATTTGATCTCTTTTAACTTAAAAGACGGTCAATCAGCTTGCCGCTTGATGATGGGACTTTAATAATTTCTTTACAGTCTCGACGATTTCTTGGGGATGACAAGGCTTGGCTAAGTAAGCATCCGCCCCTTGCTTCATTCCCCAGTAGCGGTCAAAATCCTCTTTTTTCGCCGAACACATTAACACTGGGATATTCTGAGTGTCAGGTTCCGATTTCAGACGACGACAGACTTCATAGCCATTCATCCGGGGAAGGACAATATCCAAAATCACCAAATTTGGGTGAAACTGCTGAATTTTCTCCAACGCTTCCACCCCATCCCCAGCCGCAATCACTGTCAGCCCTACCCGCTCAAGCAGCTTAGAGAGCAAATGTTGTTGGGTGAGATCGTCTTCTACGACTAACACTGTACTCATAACAACCTATACCTACTATAGCTCTCTAGCTTTTAGGTATTATAACATTTACTCTGAGCGACAAAATATCGTCATAAGGCTGATTTCAGGTCACTCAAGTTCCGCAATCTGGCTGAATTTGGGAGTGCAGGGGTGCAGGAATGATCGTGACGTATTCAGCACCGCTGTTCCTTCGCTTCTCTCAGGAGGATAAGGGAGATGGGGACGTTCCAGACGTAGCCGACATCTGGAACAGTCACTCAGACATCCGTCAAATAAACTTAAGATTACCGAATCGGCGGACAATTCAAATCAATTAAATATCCCCCTGCCTCAATCACAAAATCATCGAAATCATCATCACTGCCAGCTTCTACCTGTCCTCCATCTTCCCAAGACACGCGACTTCCTGTGATATTACCCTTTCTCCCCCCGTCCAAACGACCATTAAACTGAGCCAAGTTTTGGGTCGAAACAATACGGCGTCGGGTTTGACCCGTAGGACTTACGGATTCAAGAAAGAAAACATAGCGGTTATTGGCTTTAAACATAAACTCGTTGAATTGATTCGATATCGTTCCCCCCTCAACTGTTCCGACAAAATCCGCTTGCGTCCCCAGATCGTTTTGACCACGAGAGGTTTGTATCGGCTGGTTTGTGCCAAAAGCATCATAGGGTTTGACTTCCTGAAACAGAATCGTTTCTTCCCCGGTTGTTTCATTCCGTACACCAAGCGCGGCTTGGTATGATCCATGAGATTGCAGGAATTCAAATTCCACAATCGTATCCTCTGGGAATTGCAGTGTCCGATTATCAAAGATATCCTGAGCTTGCACAGACGCTGCCAAGGTACTCATTAATCCAGTCGCGATCGCGCCAATGAACCAAGATTTGCTGTAGAGTTGTCTCATTGCGAATTATCCTTATTATCAAAACCCTGTTCTTGAGCGAAGCGAAGGATCAAAACTTAATCCTTTACCACGCCAACAGCGCCAGATTTGACCAAGAACATCTCGCATCTAGTCCGGTAATCTGAATCATCTTTTAGCTTCAGTTCTCAGTTGTTCTAACGCTGACAAGCAACAGGTACTGGTAACGTTAACATCATCATCTCGCACCCTAGCTTAATAACTACTATTATAGAGTGTTGCGATCAGTACTATATTCCACGGAAATATAAACACTTAAAGTTATAAACACTTAAAGTTGGCGACTCGCCCAACTTTTATAGCAGTAGACACATCGATTAGGACTTTCCGAACTGTTGTTCTCCTTCGTTGCAACGAAGGAGAACAAATGATGCTTAATGCTTCCCCCGCCGTCAATCTGCCCCCAACAGGACGATGCCTACAAGCAGAGCTAATCAATGATAATAGTTTTTTATATTTGCGCCGTCGCTAAATTGGGTTAAATTATGAATAGAGACAAACAAACCACACACACGGAGCAAATCAAACCATGTATACCACCTACCAAAACGGACTGATCAATTCCACTCCTGTTGAAGTCAAGACAAACCCCATCACCCCTCCCACCTCGCCCCAACAACCCATCAAGCCACTGCAAACCATCAAGCAATGGTTAGAGAACATCGAAATTCACAACCCCACCAAAGCTAGATTCTTCTGCAAAATGATTCCCGCCCAATGCCCCTTTGAACGCGATATCTGCCTCTTTGGGCGTCGGGTTGCCCACATTCCTCCCTTGTGCAAACTCAATCCTTTCTATGACGAATTCGTTAGCCTCCGCTTTCGCGCCCTTTGCTACTTGGCTGATCAATGTGGGGAAGATATCAGTGCTTATTGTTAGTCATTTGTTATACTCGCTTCGCGAGAAGCAAGCTACATCCTTTGTCATTCGTCATTCAAGACTAAAAATTCATGACTCGCTGCAAAAATGCCCACTTATCGGCAATCTCTTCAATAATCTTAGCCGTCGGTTTTCCCGCACCATGACCCGCCTTAGTTTCAATGCGAATTAAGACCGGATTATCCCCAGCATGTGCCGCTTGTAACGCTGCTGCAAACTTAAAACTATGGGCTGGAACCACGCGGTCATCATGATCTGCAGTCGTAATTAATGTGGCTGGATAAGCCGTTCCTGGCTTGAGATTATGTAACGGAGAATAGGCATAAAGCGCCTTAAACTCCTCCTGATTTTCCGGTGAACCATAATCAGAACACCATGCCCAACCAATCGTAAACTTATGGAAGCGCAGCATATCCAGAACCCCAACTGAAGGAAGTGCAGCACGGAATAAATCGGGACGCTGAGTCATACAAGCCCCGACTAATAAACCACCATTACTTCCCCCACCAATTGCCAGTTTTTGCGGATGAGTATATTTATTCTCAATTAACCACTCCGCTGCGGCAATAAAATCATCAAACACATTTTGCTTATTCAGCTTTATCCCGGCTTGATGCCAATCTTCCCCATACTCTCCACCGCCTCGGAGATTTGGAATCGCATACACGCCTCCCATCTCCATCCACACCAGATTACTAATCGAAAAGCTGGGAGTGAGGGAGATATTAAACCCACCGTAACCATAGAGATAGGTAGGATTATTGCCATCCAATGCTAACCCCTTTTTGTGGGTAATAAACATCGGCACTTGTGTCCCATCTTTACTCTGGTAAAACACTTGCCGCGTTTCGTATTGAGTCGGATCAAAGTCTACAGTCGGTTGGCGAAATAGGGAACGTTCCCCAGTTACCATATCGTAGCGGTAAATCGTGGCTGGGGTGGTGAAACTGGTAAACACATAGAAGGTTTCCGTATCATAACGCTTCCCGCCGAATCCCCCGGCTGAACCAATTCCCGGTAATTCCACCTCCCGGACGAAGGCACCATTGAGGTCAAAAATCTTAATCGAAGAACGGGCATCTTTGAGGTAATCGGCGACAAACTGGTTATTCAGAACGCCGACACCTTCTAAAGTTTCTTCGGCTTGGGGAATAAGTTCTTGCCAGTTTTCCCGTGCTGGGTTATGAATATCAATGGCAATCACCCGACCTCGTGGTGCGTCTAAGTCAGTTTGAACCCAGAATATTGACCCGTCATTGTCAATTAGACTGAAATTTGCTTCAAACTCGGAAATCAATTCGACAATAGGAGAATCGGGAGTTTGTAAGTCTTTGTAGAAAACCAGATTCTTCGGATCAGTTCCTTGACTGACATAAATAATCAGATAATGCCCATCTTCTGTCACCGACCCATTAAACATCCATTCTTTCTGGTCAGGACGATGATAAATTAGCAAATCATCAGATTGGTCTGTGCCGAGTTTGTGATAATAGAGTTTGTGATAATAATTAGCATCTTCTAATTTTGTGGCATCATTGGGTTCGTCATAACGGCTATAGAAAAATCCTTGATTATCGGTTGTCCAGGATGCACCGGAAAACTTCACCCATTGGAGATGATCGGATAAATCTTCTCCGGTTTCTACATCCCGCACTTTCCATTCTTGCCAATCGGAACCGGAGGTGGATAAACCATACGCCATGCGGTTCCCATCATCACTCATAGCGGCACCCGATAGGGCGATAGTCCCGTCTTCGGAGAGGGTATTGGGGTCAATCAGGACTCTGGGTTCTCCATCGAGAGAGGTTAAGGTGTAGAGAACGCTTTGGTTCTGAAGTCCATCATTTTTGAAATAGAAGTAGCGGTTCCCTTCTTTATAGGGAATGCCATATTTTTCGTAATTCCAGAGTTGGGTGATCCGCTGCTTCAGGGATTCTCGTTGGGGGATGTCTTCGAGATAGCCGAAGGTGACTTTATTTTGCGCTTCTACCCAGGCTTTGGTTTCTTCGGAGTCGGGATCTTCTAACCAGCGATAGGGGTCAGCGACGTTCGTGCCATGATAGTCGTCTACTTGGTCAGCTTGGCGGGTGGTGGGGTAGGTCAGAGGTTGGTGAGAAGATGGCATAGTCGGGAATGTGAGGCAGTGTTTTCTAGGGTAGCACTCTTTGGGGAAGGGTTAGGAAGCGGTAAGCCTTGTATACTTTTGGGGAAACAGGATTAGGAATCCTGAATCGTGGTCAGTTCTTGTAGGTTGGGTAGAGCGATAGCGAAACCCAACAGGCTAACCCGTTGGCGTTGGGTTACTCTCCGAGAAGGCTTCGCCTACGTTTCTCAACCCAACTCTACTGGCGTGGCACAGCTAAAATGGTGGATTAGATTGGACTATTGAATCGGGCGCACGTCTGTGCGCCCCTACAGTTTCCGGGCGTGGGGTTAATTCATCTTGCTAGGTGTGCCACGCCACTACACAGGTGACATTCTCCCTAATTTTTTTTGCTGTTGAAGGGCATAGCTGATGATGTTATTAGCTAGGGTATGAGTACTCGCCGTTTTGCCCGGTGAATCAGCCAGTTGCAGGGCTTGTCGAGATGCTGTGATGGCTTCTTCCCAGCGACCTTGAGCCGCCAATGCTATACCTAAATAAATGTAAGTCCAGCCATTATTTGGTTCATTTTCAATAGACTCCTTAAAGGATATAATGGCTTCTTCCATGGAGTCTGGATCACCGGTGAGCATGGCTCGATTTAGCAGCATAATACCGAGATTGTAGTTAGCTACGGCAAGAGCTTTAGTGTTCAACTCATCTGTTGGTTCTGGAATAGTCTCGGTTTCTATGAGCATGATATCTTCTAAGCCTAGATTTTTGTAGACTTGAGCATACTTCGGTACAGCCGCGATCGCACGATTTATTGTCTCCTGGGTGTCTTCCCTAACGTCTTCTAACTGTCCGAGGGATTGAGCCGTAAATTGCAGGTCACAAAACGCCGATTTATATTGCCTGATGAGAAGCCGATGGGGAATGTCTAAAGTGTCCATCGCTTCTGATAATAGGTGACAACTTGCGGCATTACCGATGTAAGGGTTGATTTGAATCCCACGGCGAATAACCTGAATAGATTTATGGAATTCACCCACCTGACGCCATGCGATGGATAGATCGGTGTAGGAATTGAGATCCTCTAAGGAACGCATCTGTTCAGGTAGACGTTCGACAGCACGCTGAAACTGAGTTGAGGCGTCCTCAATTTGTCCCTTATGGTGGAGAGTCACCCCTAGATTGAGGTAAGCTTCAAAGGAATGGGGTTCAAGTTCAAGGGCACGACGAAACGAGGCGATCGCCTCTGCTAATTGTCCTTGATCACTCAGGGCTTTGCCTAGATTTGTGTAAACTTGAGCGTTGTTGGGTGCAAATTCCAGACTTCGACGAAACGACGCGATCGCGCCCTGAAATTCTTCCTTCTGGTAAAGGGCAATCCCTAAAGCGTTGTAAGCTGTGGCATCATCAGGGATATTCACAATACGGCGATAGGTTTTAATCGCTTTTTCCCATTCCCCTCTCTCACCCAAAGCATTTCCCAAAAGTTTATAGGCACGATCTAGGCTAGGATCTAATTCGATGGCGCGACGGTAGGTTTTAATCGCCTCATCCAACTGCCCAGCCTCGGCTAGCGTCATGCCTAGATTGGTGTAGAAATTAGCATTTTCCGGGTTGAGTTCGATGGCGCGGCGACTGGCGGCAATGGCGTCTTCAAACTGCCCCATTTCTGATAGGGCATTGCCCAGATTGTTGTGCGCTAAAGCCCAGTTGGGTTCAAGTTCAATCGCCCGACTAAACGCCGCGATCGCTTCCTGCCAATGTTCACTTCTAGCCAGTGCTATGCCTAAATTGTGGTAAATGCTAGCATCGTTGGCATTTCTCTCCAAAGCATAGTTCCAAATCTCGGTTGCTTGTGCTTGGGTTTTCAGCATAAGGGCTAATATGTTTGGGTCAAGTTGAATAGCCTCATACAACGCCTCGGTTGCGGCATCTTTTTGATCCAAATCACGCAACGCTTGAATCAAACCGCTACGGGCGACGGTAGATTCAGGATCAAGTTCGATGGCACGGCGGAAGGCTTTAATGGCTTCCTCTAGTTTCCCTTGAGCGTAAAGATTGAAGCCCTCTAATCGATAGTTCCCCGCCTGATCAGAGTCGAGTGCAATAAACCTTTGCGCCATTATTTCCGTGTTAGCCAAGTTTTCCGGGATTGCCGTAAAACGAGAGTATTGAATTAGTGTCTCTAGAGGGGACAAGTGGTGTCCTGCAGTTAGTAGAGAGGTAGGTTCAGCCTTGATATTCCCTGTTCCCTGGGAGTTAATAACTGTAGGCAGCAAATAATCTTTTTTAATACTAGAAGCAATGGCTTTGTGTTTAGCAATAGCCAACTCTGCCTGCCATAAAACTGTTGTAGCTGTCAGTGCCAAACCGATTTTAATCCGTTTCATTATCATAAAAGCCTTCATCTTGCCAGAAAGCCGTAAATTCGCCGAAGTGCTAGTGATGTTGAGCATCTCGTTGTTGCTTGTACGCCATGCTATCTACATTGTAGTCTGTGTTCTCTTATACTACTCTGGACAGCAATCTCTCACCTCCTGAACATCAAACCCCAACACGTCCGCTACTTATCCCACACTCAACCCCATATCCAACAATTGAGGTATTGATTGCCTGTTCCCTCAGCGAAGCTTAATGATTAATGATTCAGGTGTAGAGAAAGATATGATCCCAAATGTAATCAATTAATCGTTTAGCATCATCTAAAGGCAGAACCTGACAACATCCTCGCTTATCTTTCGTCAATAACGGAATGTCCGGGAGACTTGCCGTATCTTTGCCATCTTGCATCAGTTTCCCCCGGATATTCTCTAAATTATGAATCGGACCATTGATATCAAAATCTATCTTTGTGCCAAACTTATTATCCATCCAACTTTCAATTTGGTTGTCCAACTGTGCAGGAGTTAGGAGATTATGGCTAATTAAAAGATGGTAATAAACTAGAATGATCTCTTTACATTCCTCTTCTTCTGCCGCATCAATTAAGGCATGAAACACGCTGGCATTATTTGCCATATTCTTAAAAAACAGGGTTTCGGTTACAGTTTGACGGAATTTAATCTGCTTACTCTTATAATTGCTATACTGCTTATAGGCAAAACCTCCTAATGTCACCAGTAGCGATAACACAGCAACTAGGACGGGCATAATATCACGCACCTCCTCTTCACTTGCCTGAATCGTGTCCAGAACCGATGGTCCCATGGTAAAAAATAAAATAGCCCCAATCACAACGAGAAGTTTAGGCAGAACTCTTAGGATGACTGGAACAGCGGCACCAACAGCCGGAACGATTAAGAAGAGACGGTCTTTCCAGGTCATGCTAATTTTGATATTAGGGAAAAGGATTTCCAAGTCAAACTTAGGGATATTCTTGTAAAAATAGAGATACATTTTCCCTGGTGTGAACTGGAGAGAATCTAGTTCATCGCCTTTGTGTTTTAAATAATCGGCATCTTTGAATTTAATCAATAAAACAACTCGTTCAAAAAGACTTATTGTTTTGTCTTTTTTCTTCAAAAACTTTTTAACCTGAATCGTTTTTTCATAATCCCCGCGACAGTAGCAGACGAGTTGATCAAATTCATCAAAATTAACCTCCGTTTTCAGTTGAATTAAAGACTTTTCATTAAAGGCGCGTTGTAAACTATTCGGAGAGAGGGGAACATAATTGGCGCGTTCGAGAATCGTCTGAAAGTCGGTAACCACATTCGCTTCGCGTTCGGCTAACTTATCGGGAGTGAGTTCAATTCTCGATTGAGTATCAGCATCAGGGTTGAACGGATCATAATTATTCTTGAAGCGTTCCAAATAGGCATGAAACTTAAAATGATAATAGGCGGAAAGTAGGGTACAAAAATCCCGGAATTGTTGCACCTTCTCGTTAGGCAACTGTCTATCGTCTAGGCACAGTTCGATTAAATCGCTACGGCTATAGGGAATAAACGCTTCTCGGTCTTGATAAGTTGCCATATCTGACAATAGACTAAGTAGTCGGACTTTCATTAAAGTTTACAGTTGAGACTAGGGAAAAGGGAACAGAAATGACCCTTCGCCTCGCTAGTCGGATACGGCGCGTGATTGTGTAGGGGCGGGTTTCACCACTATCCTTTCCTTAGCACCTAGATGTAACTAAACCCGCCCCGACTGAGTGCGAGAGTTTTGACCCTTCACGTTGGAAAGAGAGCATGGTTTTGACAATCTTTAACTCAGTTAACAAAATTGATGTCCAGGTACTTATTTCACAGACACAAATCCAGCACTAATTCCCTGTGACGGGTCACGAAGCCTGATATTTTTAATCGGTACGGCTGAACAGGGTAACGGAGATGCCCAACATCGGATTGTAAAGTTGGCTGGATAGACATAAGTAACATCATTCACTTGGTCAGATACTAGATTAACACTCGGTAAGGGAGGAGGTAAAATCAACCGGGATTGAGCATTATCCTGAATCAGACCAACGGTAGTCAAACCAAGTAAAAATAGGGAAGTCAACAGGATTCAGTCCTAAAGCTATAGCTGTCAGTCCAGACTCATCTGAATCCGAAAATACCCACCAAAACTTGATGGGTTGAGTTTCCTTTACAGCTTTTTCGATGGAAACTGACCAAGGCAGGTCGAGGCACATAAAGGTTGAAGGATACAGGGGACATCCGGATGTGGTCAGGCTATATAAAACCATGGGTGAGAGCAGTAATATCACAATGGCACTGCCTGTCAATAGCCGCTTAATTTTTATTGTTAACTGATTTCCCATTAGATAAAATAGAAATCCTATGGGGAGTAGCGGTAGCGCCGAAAGTTTAATAGTTACGGCTCCGGCTGATAGAATTAGGGGAATGGTTTTAGCCAAAGTGATAAAGTCCGGTGTCAAACCAGACTATTTTTTGACTGGTAAAAGCGGCAATAATTAGTTCTAAGGTAATAAATCCCACCATAAAGCTGGGAGAAAAAATTGAGCGAAGTGTCGCCAGTTCACGCCGGGTTGACTGAGACAGAAGAGATAGGGCGACTAAACCAACGACAAGGGCGAAACCAACGGCGCTAGATAAGGGTAAAATCAGGGAGGTTGCTAGCATAGAGACGCACAGGACAACGATTCCCAGCCAGACGGCGGCGATGAAGCGATCGCCTCTGCGATCAATGCGATCGGCTTGCAACCCATTTACGATAGCTGTGCCAATTGAGAAACAAACACCAATCAGAAAAAGCCAAGTGATAATAAAATAAAGCATTCAGCACCTCTAGTCATAATCCGCGCGATCGTCGCTATTTCTCATTTTCATCTACTTTACGCCCAAAAGGTACGTTATTAGACCGCGTGGACTGTAGCAATTTTATTGCTAGTGCCACATTATTATAGGCTTCCAGATGACCGATGAGGGCGAGTCGATCAAATTAATAGGCTTCCCCATGCAAGACAATCCAGCAACTCGCCCCTACAAGACATACTTATTGATTTGAAACTCCCTTCGGATCAGCACTAATTACCTCTTTCCCATCTCCCCCAACCCTATTTGTTTGCTCTCCAGCATTCAAGTAGAAATGATTAGGTTCGTTTCTTGAGGATTAAACAGTTGGCGTTGAGAGGCATTGAGAAACTCGATACTAATGGGTTCGCCAGTTTCGTCATAACTAACAATCACGCCTCCTGGTTCAGAAATAGCATTGGCTGGAAAAGCATCACGCAAAACAAAGATGAGAATATCTGCATCTGAATCATATTTAACATTCATCAGTTTACCCCTGCCAGTATCGATTGACTTGATTTGTCCAGTACAAGGTCAAAATTCGTTTTGTGTTACCAATTTCAACAAAGATAACTCTCAGTAAACCACCTCCACGCCTAGATTGTGCAACGAAGACATTATCTTCTACTATAACTTGTTGAGGATTCATCAATACTGTTTCAACTTCTTGGCGAGTGATCTCTAATCGTTGTTGCCATTGTTGCTGACGCTCCTGTGCATGTCTTGTCCAAACAATCTGCATTTCGGTGTATTGTCCTCATCGAGTTTCCAGCTTTTAAATATTCTTCCAATTCTATAAAATGCAGCAATCCACCCGTTCTGTAAATAGACCTCAAACCATTACTAATGACAAATGACCAATGACCAATGACCATCAGCGCCGTTAACTTTCCGGTGTGTCTACCGACTTAGTGAAGTAATCTATTGACTTCCACTTCTACTTCTGGCAAGGCTAATGGTATAATTATACCCGTCGAATACTTGACCACAGATTGATACTTTCCCTGGTTAGGTTCACGATGCACCCACAACTGACTCCCGATAATATCGATCACCCAATAGTCTCGTATGTGATGCCGTGCATATATCTGAGCCTTATCGTTTAAGTCATAGGAAAGGGTCGAATTTGATACCTCAATTAGCTAATAAATATCCTTCGGTTGGGGATGACGCTGATCATAACGAGATTCCGGGGGTATAGCGATACAAATATCCGGTTGCGGCTCACCATCGCTGGGTAGTGTAACTGGAGCTATGGCAAAGACAACCGCTTGAGTCCCTAAAAGAGCTTCTAGATACTTAACACCCCGTCTATAGGTAACCCGATGAATCGGAAGTTCTGGAGACATATCGATAATTTGTCCATCGAGTAGTTCAACCTGGCGACCTGCCAAAATGCCGCTTTCAATCATCTGATGATAATCGGCGACAGTCCAGTGGGTTAATGTTCTGACCATAGGGATTTTCGGCTATTGGAATATTCAGCTAAATCACCGGAAAGGCATAGTGCGATCGCAGCAAGTCCTATTTTACTCTCTGATAGTGAACGCGATCGCGGATCAACTGGTAGCGTTAATCACAGGCAGTTTGAGACAGTTGGCGTTTAGCCGTTGACGTTTGAGCTGATCGTTCCCAGAAAAAACCTGCGACATTTGCTATCTGTGACAATAAAAACAAGATGGCAAGCAATAAAATGGGTTGTTTGGAGGGCTGGGAAAATGGATAAATCAGTAGGTTGAAATAAAAGGAGAACGGTTCTACCTTAATCTTGTCTAAAATCTTGTCTAAGCCACGTTTAGCACGGAGTTGGTGAAAATGGAATGCACCCCGCCCATAGTTGAAATGCTGTCGCCAGAAGCGTCTGAGTGTTAGATGATGAGCATGGTAGACTTGGGCTTGTGGAGCATAAATCATCCGGTAACCATGATGTAACCAGCGATCGCACCATTCCCGATCTTCTCCTGCGGCTAGGGGAAAGGTGGTGTCGAAACCGCCTAACTGATGAAAAGTTGCTTTGGCAAGGGCGAAGTTGTTGGAGGCGAAGAAGGTGGCTTGATCGGGATTGGTATTGTAGTAGTCGTAGAGGTAATCAATGAGTAATTGACTAGCCGTGGAGAATAGGTTCCCCAAGCCGCTCCTTTTATACCCTGCGCCAGCCAGTCATGGTGAAGGGAAAACAAATCAGACTGTTGAAACCCTGTTGCGAATAACGCCAGTGCAATATAGCCTACACTAACCATTAAAATCGGTCGCACTCTTCCAGGCACAAATAATACAATCCAGAAAAAGGGAACGGCTAGGGTGGGTTTGACCAGTGCTGCAATCACGAGTACACTTGCCCACAGATCCTTACCCCAGCCAATTGGCCTTCGGCACATCAGAGTTAATCCAGCGACTAAACTGACGAGGATATGAAGGGTAAGTTGACCATTGCCAATGGTATCTCCTGTTGGATACATCGCTAAGAGCAGCATGACTAGCAAGACTCTTGGCATCACCTTTTTGATCTGAGTTTCATTAATTAGCAAATAAGCCAGCCAAATCAGTGCCGCGATTGATGTAATTGCCCAAAGCCACCTCGTGAAACTGAGTGAGGGATAGCCAAGGAAGGGCAAGAGCATCGTATAACTGGCTGGTGGGTATACGGCACTGCCTAGTTGGTCATATATAGGCTCTCCAGCAAACCAGAGATTTACTTCTTGGTAACGCAGCTTGAGGTCAATTGCCCCATTAAAATCATCAGATAGCCAGACCAGTCGCGCAAACTGGTAAGCTAGCCGAGAGAAGGCAATAGCACTTAAGAGTGCGATCGCGCCACCCAGTAGTAGGGAATGGTAGTTTGCCAAAATTCTCTGAACTTGTAACGTGGTGTTGTTGATCCATTGGTTAGGGAAACGTTTCATTTAACTTGCGGGGGTTGGGGGAGAAGTCTTCAGGAATTACTGAATTGACGGTTTAAATAAGAGCGAATCATAGAACGAACTAAGGCAATCTCGCTGCCACTGAATTCACCGAGTATGAAGAATAATAAGGGAATTAGAACACTGATAATTAGCAATTTCAACAGCAACCAAAAACCGGGAACCAACCAGTAAACTGCCACAATGTACGCGCATCCACAGACTAAGAGACTGCGCCCGATGGTTAGGTAGGGAGGCAAAATCTGCCAGATATGGTAAACCGCCAGTATAGTTGCGATCGCGCCCAAGCTGGCACAGACGGTTGTGACAATCGCAGCGCCCATGGCTTCCCATCGAGGAATCAATAAAATGTGGCTGATTGTGGCGATAGGTATCAGGGGTGCAACTAAAGTAAACGTCCAATTTGGCTTACCCGCAGCCGTTAAAATAGCGGTGGCAACCGAAACCATGACTAACGCTAAAGCGCCGCATATCAATAGCGCCAATAAGGGAGCTGCTGGTAAAAAGGCTTCACCATAGATTAAACGTACAATTTCTGGGGCAGCTCCCGCACTCATCGCCGCAAAAGGTAGCAATCCGATTACCAGGCGCAGGGCGTTGCGTCCCATTTTCTGGGCTTGAGAGAATTCTCCACTGCGGAGGATACGGCTTAAAGTCGAGAGTAACAGAGGGGAGAAGGAAATGGCAAAGATACTGGGAACAAAGGCTAAATTCTGGGCAGCACCATAGATACCCGACTGTTCAGCTGTACCACCGAGTATCTTGAGCAGGAGCAAGTCCAATTTATCGTAAAGCCGCAGACTCAGGGCAAATAAAAATAATGGCACAGCATAGCCAAATAATCGCTGGGGGGGAAAATGAGATTGACTGAATAGAGAAGGGCGGACAAAGCATCGGCTAATGACTAATTCCATCAACGACGCCCCGATGCTACCTAAAATCGCACCGGACACAGAAAAGCCCAATTCTAAAAATAGGATAATGAATACCAATCGACCGATCCAACGTCCGGCACTGGCAATCGCCCGCTGTTTGAAGTCACCAATTCCGATTAAAATTTGGCGATGGGCGCTGGCGAGACTAAATAAGGGAATGTCCAGAGCAAAGAGTTGGAGATAGGTGGCGAGTGCGGGTTCATGGAAAAGGAGTGCGATCGGGGTAGCGAAGAACCAGAGTAGTAAGGTAACCCCGATACTTACACCTAGATACAGCCGGATTAACGTTGTGCCAACGGGTTGCCAATCCTCCGCTTCACTGACAAATTTGACGGTTGTGCGGCTAAAGATTGAGGTGATACTCCATTCTACCCAGGCGATCAGGACTGATGCTAGGGTAAATAATCCGTATCCTTCTGGACCCAGTTTACGAGTGAGGAAACCCGCTGTAATTAAGCCAGTCGGCAGAATCAGGGCTTCGGCGAGGAAGATCCAGATTGTCCCTTTGACGACATGACGACTTGACGGTGATGAGGCAGAGTTCACAAAGGGTTCTGCCCAACGTGAAGGAACCGCTTGTACCCAAGCTTGGGCAAAGTATTCTTCCATCTGCGAACGGGACAAGTGACCCAGCATTGAGATAGACTCAGATAGCCCTAGATCAGCAATCAGTTTTTCCAGGCGATCGCGCTCTGGTCCATCTCCAGCGATTAATAGCCTTGCGTCGGGAATTTGGGATACGACTGGGGCAAAAGCTTTGACTAATACATCGACTCCTTTTTCCCACACCAATCGACCTGCAAACACGACGGTTGGTGGTAGGGTAAAGGGGAGAGGGCGTGAGGATTGGATGGGAATGCCATACCAGACGACTTCTACGGGTTTAATCCCTTCCGCCAACAAGCGTTCCTTGACAGCGTTACTGTTAGCTACAACCAGATTGAATACATCGCGCCAGCGTTGCCAAAGCTGCATCTGTAGCATCAGCGGTAGCCAATCACACCCAGGTAGGCAATGATGGCGGTAACAGGCGACACCGGCTGAATACTGACAAACGTTACCATCGGGTAGTGTCTTATTGCCCAGGGGACAGATGGGGCGATACCAGGCGACATGATATAGGGTGGGGATCTGCCGCAGCAACGGCAAGATTAAGGGGGACAGTTGGGTGAGAAATATTTTGACGTGAACCACATCGGGCTGAAATTCGGCTAAGACTCGCTTCAATTGGACAAACGCCCAAGGGTTGGCAGTTTGGAGCAAGGTGCGAAAACTAGAGGTTGTCCCCAAGCATTCGTAGTCGGCTAAACTATCAGAGGTTTGGCGTTGGGCAGAACTAGCAAAGAGTCGAGCATCATGTCCCCGTTTCCGTAGTCCCTTTCGCAAGGATAGCATTGCCAGTTCCGCTCCTCCTGTGGGTGTGGCGTAGTCATTAACCAGCAAAATTTTCATTTGTCATTTATCATTTGTCATTTGTTTGCCTATTACCTATTGCCTATTACCTATTGCCTATTGCCTTCTGCCTTCTGCCTTTATATATAGCCTTTTTCCCGATACCAGGCAATTAACCTTGACATCCCCTCCTGGATTGATACCTTGGGACTGTATCCTAATTCATGTTGTGCTTTAGACATATCCAGGATTTTATCTTGGAGAAATAAGTCATACCGATGAGACAACGGCAACTGAATCGAAAATGTTTTATACACTAAATTCGCGAAGTCATTAAATAGGTTAAAAGGAGCCACCGATATCTGAGAATAGTCGCGTTTAATTCCTAATTCTTGGGCAATGATCGCGACTAACTCCCTTAATTTTATCGGGTATTGACCCCCAATTAAATAAATTCTTCCTTCAATGCCCACCTTTTCGGCACAGAGCCTGATTCCATCAATTACATCCGTGATGTATCCTAAGTGATTGTGGTTATTCCCTGAACCGATAATCTGAAAACCCGGGGCTGATATTGCCCGAATCAGACCTAACCAATTAAATGATCGGATGCCATAAACACTAGATAGACGGGGAATTACCACAGGCAATCCTTCTTGCTTATACTTTGATAAAAGCACCTCCTCTCCTAACAATTTTGTTGTTCGATAAAAAGAGTTAGGGTTTGACGGAGTATTTTCATCAACGGGGGGATTTTTGATTGTGCCATAAACCCCAGCACTACTACAATAAATGACCCGATCAACCCCAAATTTTATTGCCGCACAGCCTATATTGTTTGTTCCTTCCACATTAATCGCATAATACTGATTTTTCGATAGTTTCGACCGTGAGGCAGCGGCGGCGACGTGATACACTTGTTGACAGCTTTTCACGGCTTTATTGACAGCCTGACTATCTGTAATATCTCCAGAAATGATTTCCACATCCAATGGTTTCAGAAATGAAATATCACTCGTTGACCGCACCAGCGCCCTGACTTCATAGCCGTCATTAACTAGCCGTTCAGTTAGGTGACTTCCGACAAATCCGGTTGCCCCTGTGACTAAAACTTTCATCTTGATTCTAGGATTAACGTTTCATTTGTTCAGAACCAGGGTTTTATTTTTGTACTTGACGTCGTTATTCTTTTTAAACCCTTCATCAATGAGATCTAGCAGAACCTTGCCTTCCATATAATCCGGAATTTCTTGTCCCATCAAATACAGCAGTGTTGGTGCCAAATCCACAGCTTTAACATCAGTCAGCGTTGAGGCTGGATTAATTTTTGAGCCAGTAGCAATCAGAAATCCATTGCCAGTATGTTGGGTTTTTCGCAAGCCGTAATAGGTTCCAGAAACTAAACCAAAGTCTGGGTGTTCAAGCTGATTTATTGGTGCATCTTCCGCCCATTGAATAATCAGATCTGGTAACTTGTGAATATTTTCGCCTTGGAGTAATTGGTGGGTTTTGATCACATTTGCCACAGCAGGTTTTCCCGTTTCTGGATTAACCAAGCGTTTTAATTCATCGGTTATTTGTTGGCAAATCTGTTCATACTCTGCTCCTGGCTCGACGACACCATAGGGATCACGCCCTTTTAGGTTGATACTAATAAATCCCTGAAAATGACCGATCGGTAAAAAGAATGCCTTGGTGTTGCACCAATCGATACTGCTAATAAATTGCTGGGAATGCATCTTATCGTGGAAATGCTGAGGCAGTATCCAATCATTGATAAAATCCCGAACTGGCATCGGGATTAATGATTTTAATCCTTGGATCAGTTTCTGAACTGAAAAATTGCTCTGATTCTGTTTCGCTTTCGGCTTAGCTTGAAAACCCAGTTTTTCTAACACCAATGGCATTAAATGGTTAGCCGAATAATTCGTATCGACACCGTGAACAGAAATAACAAAAACAGTTACGTGGTCAGAAACATCTTGAAGTAGGGTTTTCAGAGCATTATCCAGTTCCCCATAAATGTTAGGTAAGGCATCACTTAATTGAGTGGATACTTGCGGATCGTATGCCCAATGATCTTGATTAAACAGATGATAGAACAGGTGATTACCATAGTGAGCTTCGCCGAAAGACGTCATGAATAAATCCCACTCTCCGGCATTCATGACAAACTGAACCGCCTGGAGCTTTTGTTGGATATTAGACATCAACGTTTGATATCGTCGCACCTGTTGTGAAATCAATCGGGGATTGAGGATTTCTCGGGGATGATGATAGTTACCAAATCGTGATGATAGTTCTGAAATAAAATTAGCAGGTAACGAACAGGATTCAATTAGAGGGTATTCTTCTCCCCAGGCGGAAACTTGGATGCCTTCCAATCCCTCAATCGGATACGTCTTAGGTACATCAAATGTTGTTACCCTTTTGCCTGTATTTCGCAACCGTGACCAGAAGGGCAAGTAAGGACAAGAACGAGTACTCACTCGGAGAATTTCCTGACAACGTTCCCACATCATTCCCGGTCCCAAAATCGGGTATTTAAATTCCTTAATTAAACTTTTGGCATTTTGGCTGCCGAACACAGCATTGATCACCGCTCGTTTGAGAGACATATTTTGAATACGCTGTGCTGCCCAGTCGGCGCGAATTTGAGTACAGGGAATTCCCCAAACTTTCTCAGTGTAGGTCTTAAAGAAAATTCTATAGAGGCGACGCCCAAAGCAGTCAATCACCCACTCTTCAAACGTTTCTGGCTCAAAATCAGGGTTTAATCTAGCTCTGAGTTTTGCCCTTAAGTAACTCAATAGAATTAAGCAACTATCGGCTTTTTCCAGGACGATGGGTTTAATTCCTCGTTTGAGGAGTTCGTAACCCGCCGTCAAGCCAGCAGGACCTCCTCCAATAATGACAACTGGATGATGGGTCAAGGATTTGCCTCCTAAATTTTTTATAGTCTTTGATACGTAGAGGACTAGAAAGAGTTGCCAATTACTAAAGAAACGAGAATTGAGGCACCGACTAATTCACGAGAAATTGACGCAAAGATCCGTTTCTCAATCGCTAACAAGTTGCCGGGAACTGTTTTCCAGGTTGGGATAATCGGTTGATAGGTTTGCCAGTGGTGACGAACTAGACCGATGGCAAAGGCTAATCCGCTATAAAAATAGTACAGCCAGTGCCAGGGTACGGTTTGCAGGGCGAAGAGGAAACCGCGTTTTTGATAAAAGAATTGATAGACGGAGGCGTTGATTGCCAATAGCCCTAGACTCAATCCCGCGACGCCAACCCATGCAGTCGGTATCCACCAAACGGCGATGAGTGCCGCTAATAAGGTATAGACCAAGACTACACTGATGCGGTTGGAGAGGTTGAGATTTAAGTCATTGACCATTTCGCGATCGCGTAATATGATCGCTGTCCAAGGGATTGCCCGATAAAAGATATCCGCTCTCAGCAGGGAGTAGGTTCTCCAGCATTTCAGATGTTTGACTTGGATGGTTTTTCGTAAGCCAATTTGATACCCTTGGCGTTTGAGTCTATTGCCTAATTCAATATCTTCTACACAAGGGAGACGGTAACTCTGATCAAAGCCGCCAATTGCTAAGAAAATATCCCGCCGGATTGCACCACAAGCGCCCCAGAAAGTAGAGGCGTCTTCTGATCCGGTTTGGTGGGTATAGTGATGGAATAAATTTTTATACTGGGACAATAAATTAGGTGCCCCTGGCTGATCATCGTAGGAGCCAATTAGGGCGGCGAGTTCAGATTCCTGGTGGAAGGTTGTCGCAACTTTGCCGATGGTGTTATTATATACTTCGACATCGGCATCGACGAAGAAAAGAATATCACCACTCGCTGCTTTAGCGCCTAAGTTACGAGCTTTCGCCGGTCCGCCAGAGGTGGGAACTCGAATCACTTTAGCTCCGAAGTCTTGAGCGAACTGCCCAGAGCCGTCAGTATCACCGTCAGCAACGACAATCACTTCTAATGGCTGGGGTGAGGCTTGCGCCAAACTGGAAAGGCAACGACGAAATGCTTCACCACCGTTATAAACAGGGATAATTACCGAAATTGTCGGTGTTGCGGTAGAACGTGTCATCTGGCTCCTAGTCATGTGGGTTGTTGGGGTGATTGTGTGAAGTTTTCGTGAAGCTTGATAGAATGTAACGTCTAATACAGAAATAAAAATTAAAATAATTGACCTAACGGTTCAGAATAAACAATGAACCTTTGAGCAGAGGGCGACGCGATCGGATTGAGTGGACTACCCGTTGCGAATTAATGCAAGCGGGTCGCCCCTACATGACATAAGACCTATGACATTCTACGCGATCGCTTGAACCTTTGGGCGGAGGGCGACCCGATCCAATTGAGTGGACTACCGTTGTGAATTAATGCAGGCGGGTCGCCCCTACATGGATATTGACGCGGTGTGGGTCGCCCCTACATGACATAAGACATAAGACATAAGACCTATGAACAATCACATTTTATGCGATCGCCTGTCCAATCTTGTGAACTTTGATCAAACTCGTGGTTCCTGGCGTACCAATGGGAACACCGGAGGTAATCACCACTTTGTCTCCGTATTCGGCTAACTCCATCTCCACCGCAGCATTCACCACATTAGTTAACATCTGTTCAGCATTGTGTACCGGGGAAATCAGGTAAGGTTGCACTCCCCAAGACAAAGCCAACTGGCGATAGGTACTTTCTTCTGGTGTAAACGCAATAATCGGAGTTTTGGGGCGATACTTAGACACCAGTCGGGCGGAACCGCCGGATGAGGTGTTGCACATAATTCCCCGTGCGCCTAATTGACTGGCAATATGACAAGCGGCTTCAGCGACAGATTCGGTGGTGCTAATACTGCAAGTGGGAAACTCTGACGCGGTTTGCAATCCTTCGGCTAGGGCTTTTTCCGTCTGGATAGCTATATTGTTCATCATTTCCACAGCAGCGATGGGATATTCTCCCACGGCGGTTTCACCCGAAAGCATTACCGCATCCGTCCCATCTAAAATTGAGTTGGCGACATCTGTGGCTTCAGCCCGCGTCGGATCAGGAGCGTTGATCATTGACTCTAGCATCTGGGTGGCTGTAATCACAGGTTTACCGAGTTGGTTGCAGCGACGAGTAATTTCTTTTTGAATTAAAGGTACCCGATCCAATGGCGTCTCAACTCCCAAGTCACCGCGAGCAATCATAATTCCATCGGCAGTATGGAGGATTTCCTCTAAGTTTTCCACCGCTTCCCGTTTTTCAATCTTGGCAATCACACGGGTTTTCGCGCCTGCGGCTTCAATCATCCGCCGCACGGGTTCTAAATCACTGGCGCTTCGCACAAAAGACACCGCCACCCAGTCAATCCCCGATTGCAACCCAAACCGTAAATCGGTCATGTCTTTTTCGGTGACGGAGGTGACAGGTAAATAGGTTTCAGGTAAGTTAACCCCCTTTTTAGAAGACAAGAGTCCACCAATTTTCACCAATGCCCGAATACTATCTGTATCCCGTTCCGTGACTATCAGCTTGACTCGACCATCATTAATTGAAATCGGTTCACCCACGCGCACCATAGCAAACAGGGTGGGAATCGGCAAGGGAATCTCATCCGGATTGTTGCCTTCCTCGTTTAACACAAAGGTTACTTCATCACCCGTTTGCACCTTAATCCCATCGGGAGGCAGTTTTCCCAGACGAATTTTCGGTCCGCATAAATCTTGGAGCAGGGCGAGGGGTTTGCGATGTTGGCTACTAATTGCTCGGAGTTGCTGAATCGTCTGTCCGTGAAACTCATGGGAACCGTGGGAAAAGTTTAACCGGGAAACATCCATCCCCGCTTCGATTAAGGCATCGAGGCGTTCGGGTGAGGCGGTAGCCGGTCCAATGGTACAGATAATTTTAGTGCGACGCATAAGATACTGGGTCATAACGGTAATAGAACAGATGTTCTCTGTAGCGTTTAATTTTCAGGGTCTACACACCCCTACTAATTCAACGTTCGCCTAACCGGATGATTTGTGATCCAGGATGGCGGAGGAGAACACCTGTCATGAAGAATAGATCAACTTTCTGGAAAAGGGGGTGATGGGGTGATGGGTGTCGGGTGTCGGGTGTTGGGGAGCTGGGGGAGCTGGGGAAGTCGTGAGTTAACTCAAAACTCTACCTTACACTTTTCCCTGTTCCCTTTTCCCTGACCAATGACTAATGACGAATAACAAATGACCAATGACTAATGACTAATGACTAATGATCCGTTACGACTATGGGCAGATTTTTCGGGCAACCCTGATTAGCACTCCTACCCCTTAACCCTAACTTAAGGTAGAAGTAATCCTCTGATGAGAATTAGTAGGCTTGTTATTGAGTGTGCATCATTTTTCCGTCCTCTCAGACATCTGAGGCGGATTAGTGAGGCGCTAAACCCTAGTTTTAAAACCTAACGATCATCAAGTTCTATAAATTGCTACTAAGCTGTTCGGCATTTAAATAAACCTTAATGTCAATAATGGCAAAATCCTTGTAGTGCGAGCCAGAAAGCTCGCTACTAATACCCAATTTAAATGCATGACAGCTTATCAAACCATTGGCATCTTGAATGACTGCAAGTAACTAAGGAGGATATAAAATCACTAGATCGGGGCGGGTTTAGTCACATCTGGGAGAGGTAAGAAACGCTAATTGTGAAACCCGCCCCTACAGATTCAAACGTCAAACTTAAACAAAGGGCGGTTTCTGCCCAAAGGTTATCATTCATCACCAAACGAAAGTCTCTAAGTAGTATACTAACTTGAAAACCCCTGTAAGAGTGTGGAAACCCGCGCAGGCGGGTTTCGTTTGTATAGCTGCGGTTTCAACCGCCCAGTTTGTTGGACATGAATATCATTGCGCTGTAGCCAATCCTTTATTTAATCGCCGCATATACTGATCTAAATCCCCAGCCACTTGACCCGATAAAAAATAAGCGCCGAGTAAATTGGGAAACGACATAGCGATTAACATGCCATCGCTAAAATTAATCACCACACCGGAACTTAAAACCGCACCCGTAAAAACCGCCAGGATAAACAACACCTTATAGAGTATTAAATTATTCTGCCCAAACAAATAATCCCAACAGCGTTCGCCGTAATAACTCCAGGAAATCATCGTCGAGAAGGCAAAAAAGAAAATCGCGATCGCAAGCATAAGGGGAAACCAGGAAATCGCTGTACCAAAGGCGGCTGAGGTGACTTCCGCGCCACTGAGTTGAGTAAATTCGGGATTGCGATAGACGCCTGTAATCACAATCACTAACGCCGTCATATTACAGATCACCACCGTATCAATAAACGGTTCTAAAAGTGCTACAATCCCCTCCCGCACAGGTTCTTGGGTTCTGGCGGCGGAATGTGCGATCGCGGCTGAACCTACCCCCGCTTCATTAGAAAATGCCGAACGCCTTAATCCCTGAATCATCACGCCAAACACTCCCCCTTCCACCGCCTCTGGAGATAATGCGCCGTTAACAATCGTCAGCATCGCGGTTGGAATTTCCATAAAATTCGTCACCAGAATCCACAGCGCCGCCAAAAAATAAATCACACACATCGCCGGGACAATCGCACCAGCCACTTGACCAATCCGTTTAATCCCACCAATAATCACCATTCCCACGAAACAAACCAGAATCAAGCCATAAAGCCAACTGCGCCCCACAAACCAGGGTACAACTATAGTTATCGCTGCATAAGATTGGTTTGCCTGAAACATACTCGCGCCGCCAAATGCGCCACAAATACCCAGAATGGAGAAGATAACGGCTAACACCTTCCCCAGGTTCTGATGTCCCATTTCCGCCAAACCCGCCGACAAATAGTACATTGGACCCCCAGCCACCGTACCATCGGGTTTAATTACGCGATATTTCTGACCCAGAGTACATTCAACAAACTTACTCGTCATCCCAAACAGTCCCCCCAGCGTCATCCACACCACCGCACCGGGACCCCCTAAACTAATCGCGATCGCGACTCCAGCAATATTACCCAATCCCACAGTAGCCGAAAGCGCCGTTGCCAGGGCTTGAAAATGAGACACCTCCCCGGCTTCTGTCGGATCATCATACTTTCCTCGTAACACCTCAATTGCGTGCCAAAAGCCCCGGATGTTAATAAATTTCATCCGCAGGGTAAAGAAAACTGCACCGCTAATCAGCCAAAGGACACTGATCGAAAAAATACCTAGGGTCAAAAACTGCACTGTGGTCTGCTCACTCAGGATACAATGGTATGTCCTTCTTAGTGTGACAGTGCATCCTCCCTTCTTCAACTGCTTTGCGGTCTATGGGTGATTATCGAGGCACATAGCGATTATCTTACTTTTCTTGCTCTCCTATATTCAATCCGAAGCTGTTGTACAGAAGGATTCTCAGCTTCAATAAAGCTATCCCGCTGAACTTCCTCTAATCCTAAGTCCTGAAATTGGGCAAGTTCCTGATTAGAAAGCGCCCAAGGTAGACCATCAGGTTCAGCCTCTGTCTGGCGAAATCGCGTGATTACTAACAGGATTCCCTCTATAGCCACCAAAGCCGCGATCGCATCAATCACAGTTGATCGTACATTTAATGGTAACGCTTGGATATTCCGGCATTCTAATACCAAGTCAAACTGATGACGCCAAGCTGGATCTAACGCGAACAAATCAGCGACAACATAGCTAACTGGGGAATTGGGAAATCGTTGCTGACACCAGGCGATCGCGGTTGGAGAAATATCAAAGGCTGTCACGTTGAAACCCACTCTCGCCAAGGCTTCCGCATCATCACCTAATCCACAGCCAATGACTAAAGCCGAGCGATGATTGCCTTGGGGCTGATTTTTATTTAGCCAATCTTGGAAATAGGGATGGGGTTTTAAACGCGCCCACGGTACTTGATCGGGATCACGATTGGCTTGGGAATATAAGCGATCAAACCATCCAGAGGGATCGGATTTGTTTAGCGCTTCTGTTGCCAATAATTTGACTTTCTGCCGTAATCCTTCGGGTTGTTGTTCAAACATCAAACAGTCTCCAAGGGGGGCAAGGGGGGATGGAGAGGGGCTGGGGATGAGGGCTGGACTAAACCCTACCTATGCGGCATGTAACTCCATCTGACTCCCTAAAATCTGCTGAATCTTCTGGTATAACTCGGCTTGGGTATGAGGTTGAAGCATTTCCAAAGACGCCAGTAACCGTTGCCTATCGGAGAAGGGTAACATTGCCATCAACTCGTCCGCCTCTTCTAGCATACGCTCTTGGGCTTCTGGAATTAGGTTCATCCAATTCGATAACAGCAAGTTACGCTCTATAATTGTTAATTTCCACTGATATTCAGGCATCCTGATCGGCTCCTCTATTCCTTCGTTTTCCTTTGTTCAGGATTTACTGGTGTGGATCAGGATGCAAAGCTTGTTAACTCACAACTCTCTCATCTTCCCAACTTTGTCCCGTTTCGCTAACATCTTCCTCATCTCCTATAACAGGTGGATCAATCATCCCACGCTTTCCAGAATCAGGCTCATCCTCGGATCACCGATTTCCTCGCCCAATCTCTCGCATTTTCCATATAAATCAGTATCCGTTTCCAATATTTTTTCCAGTCTCCCTCTATCTTCAAGCAGTTTTTGACCGTCTCTAGGTAGAAAATAGTCGTGCGGCGTTCATCATTGTCAGGGCATCGCTCCAAAATCAGATTGTAGAGCTGCTGCCAATGATATTGCCAGTTGCCTTGCTCCGGATGGAAAATTGCCTCAAACAGGTTTCGCCAGAAAAACTCAATCGTGCCAATATCCTTAAGATGTTCTGGCGTTGGTTTATCCCAGCCAGTATGGCGAGCGCGTAAATCACTAATCGGCGGCAGATGTCCGCTCATAGATAACAAGGGGGCTAAAATCACTGATGCATATTTTACCTATACCTAGAGATAATGGGATGGTGGATGGCAATAGGGTACGGAAGCAGAGGGAGCAATGTAGAGACGCGCCATGGCGCGTCTGGGAGCTGGGGAAGATGGGGAAGATGGGGGAGCAATGTAGAGACGTAGCATGCTACGTCTGGAAGCTGGAGGAGACAAGGACGAATGACGTAGCTTGCTGGGAGCTGTTCGAGTATGACGAATGACTATCCCTACCGTTAACTTTAATTGTCCCCACCTACTTACACCTTGTCTAACTTGCCCAACTAAAAAACAGCGCGGCTAGGATAATCAACCCCAAAAGCGCTAGAGGAACCCAGAGATTCGCCAGCTCGATCATTTGGTTGTGTTTTACCGTTGGTTACGGGAATGAATCCATTGATTATCGATAAACAAACTATAAACTAAATTGGATGATGAGGACAGGATGACCTATCTCGACCTAGTGACATGGCTGCGAGAACGCACCGCTTTTAGCATTCTCTCCGATGAAATTTTACAGGCGATCGCGCCCCGAATGGAAGCGCTAGCGGTAAATGCCCAGGAGCGTCTCGTTATCGAAGATACCCCGGTAGACTATCTCTACATTCTGCAACAGGGGCGTATTGAAGGCTACCGAACCAACCAACTGGGTTCGATTTGGGGCGTCAGTTGGCTTCCTGGCGCTGTGATTCATTTACAGGAGTTACTTCTCAATCAATCGGCTCAAAGAACCATCGTTACCCGCAGCGACAGTCATCTGTGGCGCATCCCAGCCGAACAATTCCGAGACTTAATCCACCACTATCCAGAAATTTCTCAAGCTTTCTCACCCCAACTTGCCCAAGACTTGGCACACCTGTCGTCTCAACTCAAGGTTGAACAAGAACGCCAGGTGGCGCTGCGCCCCTATTTAGTCAACAAGGCGAAACGGGGAATTATTGGTAGAAGCCGTTATGCGGTGCGACTGCGACAACAAATTAAGCAAGCCGCCGATACTCGCCAGTCTGTACTCATTTTCGGTGAACCGGGACTGGAAAAAGATAACACAGCTGCATTGATTCACTTTGGTTCAGCCTATCGCCGCGAACCTGTGATTAAAATCGATTGTAGTAAAGTGCAAGCCAGTGGTGCGGAACTGTTTGGGCGGGAAGGGGGCAAACCGGGACTCATTGATTCCCTAAACACAGGAACGTTGATTCTCAATAATGTGGATGAATTGCCCCAGGATTTAATGCCTCAATTGGTAACTCTATTAGAAACCGGGACGTATCAACCTGTCCGCCGTTCTCTAGAACAATCGACACAAGTGAAACAGTGTAGCGCCCGGATTATTATGATTACGGAAACGGCACTCCCCACAATTAGCCCTCTGGTTGGGCAAGTGATTAAAGTTCCGCCACTACGGGTGAGAAAAACCGATATTGGCGACCAGATGAACTATTATATTAGTCTCTTATGTCGCGCCAAAGGGATTAATAAACCCAAAGTTACACCCGAAGCCCTACGTCAATTACAAGGCTATGATTTTCCTGGCAATCTTCGGGAATTAAAAAATTTAGTGGAACGGGCGCTGGTTCAATCCGACTGTGGTAAAGAACTCACGGAAGAACTGCTGTGGCCCTCCCAGAGTAAGAAAAAACAATTCCGCTTTAATCTCTTAAATACTTATCCCCAACTGCGGCGATTTTTAAGGAGTGATTGGTGGCCCGATCGCATTAACTATGGGTTTACCTTAAGCTTGTTTGCTTTTGTCGTAATCATGGGCTTTATCGGACCTCAAACCCGTGAGGAAAACTTTACCTTAAATCTCTTTTGGGCATGGTGGTGGCCCCTCGTCTTGATTGGCTTTCCCTTTGTGGGACGCCTCTGGTGTGCGGTGTGTCCGTTTATGATTTACGGAGAAGTGACCCAGAAATTATCCCTGTGGCTATTTCCGCGTCCATTAAAACCGTGGTCACGACAATTAGCTGAAACCTGGGGCGGCTGGTTTTTGTTTGGCTTATTTGCCCTAATTTTCCTGTGGGAAGAACTCTGGGATTTAGAAAATACGGCGTATCTTTCCGCTTGTTTACTCCTATTAATTACGGCGGGGGCGATGATTTTCTCGGCGATTTTCGAGCGTCGCTTTTGGTGTCGCTATTTGTGTCCCATTGGCGGAATGAATGGTTTGTTTGCCAAGTTATCCATGACGGAGTTACGGGCGCAGCAGGGAACCTGTTCGGCAGAATGTACCACCTATCAATGTTATAAGGGTGGACCGCAGAAAGGGGAAGGAATGGAAACTAATGGCTGTCCGTTGTATTCCCATCCCGCCCAGTTACAAGATAATCGGGATTGTGTCTTGTGTATGACCTGTTTAAAAGCTTGTCCGCACCGTTCTGTGGAGGTAAATTTGCGTCCACCAGGGATTGAGTTGTGGACAACTCATATTCCTCGTAGCTATGAGGTGGCGTTATTGTTGCTGTTATTAGGCGGTGTGTTTCTGCATCGCTTACCGGAGTTAAATCAGCAACTGAATTTACACCTAGATTTGAGTCAATTTGGCACACACGCTTGGTTTTCGTTGGCGGTTTTGAGTCTCCCGGCGTTGATTCCTTTAATTGCTTATGGTGGAATTCAATTGTCTTACCGACTGATTCAGACGCTCAATTTAACGATACCTAATCCCAAGCCGCGATCGCTGATTGAGTTGGCGTATGGATATTTACCTTTGGTGTTGGCGGGAAATCTGGCGCACCATTTACGTTTGGGGTTGACAGAAGCGGGACGGATTTTACCTGTAACCTTTGCCACGTTTGGGTTAAATGGTGAGGGATTACCTGTGTTTGTGGCGCATCCGGCGGTGATTGCGTTTTTACAGGGAGTGACGTTGATTGCAGGTGTACTGCTGAGTATGGTTCTGACACAGAAAATTGCCAGTCAGCCTGTGCGATCGCTCCTGATGCAACATTTAGGGATAGTGGCTTTAGGGATAAGCCTTTGGGCGATTATTGTGGTGTAGTCATTCGTCATTAGTCATTCGTCATTCGTAAAGGCGGGGCGGGTTTAGTTGCATCTGGGTGTAACCGAAAAGATAGTAGTGAAACCCGCCCCTACACAATTTCCTCTATCTCCCTCATCTTCCCCGCACCCCTGAACCTGTAGAGACGCGCCATGGCGCGTCTCTACAATTTTGAAGAGCATCAATACCATTAATTAAGTTATTTGTCAAAACAATAGCAATAGGTTTTTGGGAATAAACCTTAAGTAGGGTAACTAGCGAAACCTCTATCTCTCTGGTTTTCCTGGGGGATTGGGGAAAAATTCTCTAGTTAATCTTTATTCTCAGAATCGCGATGAAGCACAGTGATTGGTTGCGCCTAACCACAGAAGGTGAACGTCTTTGTTCAGTTCTCAGACAGCAGGGGTACCAATGTCAAAAACAACCTCGCCGTCTAGCTTGGAACGTCACTAAAGCAGAAGAGTCTCAGACATTGACCTATTTACCCGCACCTGTAGCCGGTTGGACAGTTCTACCCAATCAGGAAACTCCCGCCCGAAAACAACTGATGTTATTGGTGCGTAATGCGCTCAAACAGGAACGGTTAGAGACACTGACGAGTCAGTCGGATCTTGAAAAACCCATAGACTTAACCCGCCCTTGGGCAATTATCCGCTTATTGAATGATGCTCGTCGCTATACGGTAGCCCGATTTTACAACCGTCAAGACGCTGAAGATCACAAACGGGTACTCCGTCGCTTTATGCGTGGGGCTGAATTTGAGGTGATTTTTGACCCTTACGAGGATTGATGGTATTGGTCATTGGTCATTGGTCATTGGTCATTGGTCATTGGTCATTGGTCATTGGTCATTGGTCATTGGTCATTGGTCATTGGTCATTGGTCATTGGTCATTGGTCATTGGTCATTGGTCATTGGTCATTGGTCATT